>DATKQS010000005.1 GCA_035532555.1 Thermoplasmata archaeon
AACAGAATGTCAGTCGGGATCGGTTGTCGCTCAACGGAAACAGGGAGTTCTCGAGGAAGAACGGCCGTGAAACAAAAAGCGCGCGACTGAAACAATAATCGGTCCGGTGGGGCCGGGCAATCGAGCAGCTTCCCAAAGCCCTCCTCTCCGAAGCGCTTAAAAGGAGAGGCTATTTCCGCCGCCGCTCTCGGTAGGGAACGGGTCCCGGCGCGGTCGGGATCTCGCTTCCTCCGCTAGCTCAGCAAGAGAGGGAACTCCGTGCCTAAGAACCCCAAGGAGGAAGCGGCCGCCCCGGTCGCCGACGCTTCCAGCAATTCCGCCGACAAGGGCGGAAGGAAGGAGCGGCCGGCGAAAGGCAAGGACGGCAAGGACGCTCCGAAGGGGAAGGGCAAGGGAAAGACCGCTCCCGCTCCGGGGGAGAAGAAGGGCGGCAAGCCGATCCCGGACAACCCGAACTTCCGCTACATCGTCCGGCTCGGAGGCGCGGACCTCGACGGACGGCGATCCACCGCGCTGGCCTTGACGGGCGTGCGCGGTGTAGGGATTCGGATCGCGGAAGCGGCCTGCCACCTCTCCCACGTCGATCCCAACGAGATGATCGGCAACCTCCCCGAGGCGACGGTCGACGGGATCGAGACGACGCTCAACCAGCTTCCCCAGAACGTGCCGACGTGGATGATCAACCATCCGCGGGAGTACGCCCAGGGGGAGACGCTCCACTACATCGGGCCCGATCTCGAGACCGGGCGACGCGACGACATCAATCTGATGAAGATGATCCGGTCGTACCGCGGCGTTCGCCACGAGCGGGGCCAGAAGGTCCGGGGCCAGCGCACCCGCTCCAACGGACGAACGGGCATGGCCGCCGGTGTGATCAAGAAGACCGCCCGCGAGGCCGCGGCGGGCAAGGCGAGGGAGGAGAGTGGCGGCGGAGGTGCCGCCCCGGCCGCCACGCCCGCGGCAGCCCCGGCCGCCGCACCGGCGAAGGGTGGGGCTCCCGCTCCGGCCAAGGGAGCGGCGCCCGCCAAGCCCGCGCCGGCCAAGGGCGCACCGGCGAAGGGCGCACCGGCGAAGAAGGAGTGAGGCGACGATGGGCGATCCGAAATTCCTGCGCCGCACCTACGATACTCCAAAGCATCCGTGGGAGGCGACCCGGATGGCCGAGGAGCGCAAGCTGCTCACGAAGTACGGACTGAAGAACAAGCGCGAACTGTGGAAAGCCCAGTCGATCCTGCGCCGGATCCGCCGCCAGGCGCGCGAGCTGCAGGCCCGCCTCCGCGCCGCGGAAGAGCAGGCGCAGAAGGAGACGACCGATCTCCTCGGAAGACTCTCTCGGCTCGGCGTGCTCCCCGTGGGCACTCCGACGATCGACGACGTGCTCGCGCTCACGACCGAGGATCTGTTGCAGCGGCGCCTGGAGTGGATCGTCTACCACCGCGGCCTCGCGCCCACCCCGAAGGGAGCGCGGCAGATCATCGTCCACGGGCACATCTCGATCGGCGAGCATCGCGTGACGCGCCCCGGATACCTCGTCGGCGCGCGCGAGGAGACGATGATCTCCTACTGCCCCACGAGCCCGATCGCGAGCGACGATCACCCGGTCCGCGTGGCGCTCCGGGAGCGGGCCGCCGCGCGCGAGGCCTCGCGGGACGCCCCACCGGTTCCGGCCGAAGGGGGGAACGCGTAGAGCACCATGGCGAAGACGGGCATCGCGCACATCTACGCGAGCTACAACAACATCCACATCACCGTCACCGACATCACCGGGGCGGAGACCCTGGCCAAGGCCACCGGCGGGATGGTTGTCAAGGCTGCTCGCGACGAGTCGAGCCCGTATGCAGCGATGAAGGCGGCCGATCAGGTCGCCGCGGCGATCCGCGAGAAGGGGTACGACACCCTCCACATCCGGGTCCGCGCCCCGGGAGGCAACCGCGCCCGATCTCCGGGTCCGGGAGCCCAGGCGGCGATCCGCGCGCTCGCCCGCGCGGGCGTGAAGATCCATCGGATCGAGGACGTCACCCCGGTCCCGCACGACGGGACGAAGCCGAAGGGAGGCCGCCGCGGGCGGCGGATCTAGTTCGATGGACGTCGCGGTCCGTTCCCTCAAGCCCCGCTCGACGATGCTCGAGTTCTCGGGCACGACCTCGGCTCAGGTCAACGCGATCCGGCGCGTCCTCGTCGCGGACGTCCCGAAGCTCGCGATCGAGGACGTCGAGTTCCATCTAGGCCCGATCCGCGACGAGGCGACCGGGAAGGACTACGACTCCTCCACGAGCATGTTCGACGAAGGGGTCGCGCTGCGGCTCGGACTCCTGCCGATCCCGACCGACCTCGGACAGTTCCGCAAGCGCTCCGAGTGCACCTGCAGCGGCGCGGGGTGCCCCTCCTGCCAGGTGATGTACTCGATCGATCGCAAGGGTCCGTGCACCGTGTATGCGCGGGACGTCGTCCCGCTCGGGGACCCGACGCTCGCGATCATCGAGCCCGAGATCCCGATCGTGCGGCTCGGCGCGAAGCAGGCGTTGCTCGCGTACGCGACCGCGGTCGTGGGCACGGCCCGGGAGCATGCGAAGTGGCAAGTCGCCCTCGCGGTCGGTCTGAGCTCGCCCGTCGAGATCCAGGTCTCGAAGAAGGCGGGCTGCTCGGATGCGTGCCTCAAGCGCGCGGCGGAATCGCTGCCGGACGGGATCGTATCGTTCTCCGACGGCAAGATCACGATCCTCGATGAGACGAAGGGCGCGCTCGCGGCCGGGCTCGAGGAAGCGTGCCCCCACAGGTCGATCAAGCTCGTGTGGGCCGCCGACCGGTTCTTCTTCCGGTTCGAGACCGATGGCTCTCTCACGGCGCGCGAGGCTCTCCGCTACGCGCTCAAGGACCTCAAGCGCCGGTTCGAGGACCTGCGCGAGGCGGTCCAGGCGATCGCTTAGGCCCCTCTTTGGGGTGAGAGCTCGTCCAGTCGAAGCGCAGGATCGCTCCGAGTCCCCCCACCGATTTCAAGCGGCGACCGGCTTCGCCGTCCTCGCGGACCACGAACAGGCGGGCCTGCGCCTTGCGCGCCATCTCGAGCACCGGGATCGCCGTAGGGTCGGCGAGCAGGGATTCGGAGACGAGGAGCGTCCCGACCGCTCCGAACTCTACCGCCTCCTCGACCTCCTCCCGACCGACCGCCGCCCGGGTGCCGGAGCCGAGACCGCGGACCAGCTCCTCCACCAGCCCGAGCTCTTCCGCCGCGACCGTTCCCGCGAGCGCCTCCGCGGCGCGCCCGCTTCGAAGCAGTTCATCGACCCCGACGCGACCCGATTCGGAGGTCGCGAAGATCTTCAGCCGGGCCCGCAACGCCGGATCGGCTTCGGCGAGGCGCTTGGCGAGCTCCTCCTTCAGGAACCCCGGCCCCGCGAGGATGACCGCGGTCGCTCCGGCGGCCTCCCGACGGATGAGCTCGAGGAGCTCGGCCACGTACTGCGCGCGATCCTTCTCCCCCTGGCCCCCACCGAACTGCTT
>DATKQS010000006.1 GCA_035532555.1 Thermoplasmata archaeon
TCTGGAGTACGGAAATTAGTTCCGACCCCCCTCCTCGCCCCGACTCCCGACCAGCTCCAGTGGGCCCGAGCCCGCGCCCAGGCCCTGCGTTACCGCCAGCACCTCCCTCTACCTCCTCCCCCACCCCGAGCTCCCTCGCCCCCTCGCCTACGTGCCCCCAGGGTACCGCTCTCCCTCCCTCCACCCCGAACTCCACTACCCCGATCGTCTCCCCTTCGCGTGACCAAGCTCACCGACCGTCGGATCGCCTACCTCGTCCAACAATCCCAGAACCACTGGGACGGCGATGCTCTGCCTCAGATGGCGGGGCGCTGGGGGGTCAGTCGTCGGTGGCTCCGTCAACTCCTTCTACGTTGGCGTCGAACGGGGATCGTGCCCCGCCTCAACCCCAACCGCCGACCCCCAGGCCCTCCACTCACCGAGGCCCAACAGCAGCTCATCGCGGCAGAATGGCACCGAGGCCCTCGCGGAGCCACCCAGATCTGGAAGGTCCTCGCCCGCCAGGGAGTCCGACTCCCCCACCAGAAGGTCTACCTCTACCTGCGTGCGCAGGGCTGGGCGGTCCCGAACCCACGGAAGCAGAAACCTCGACGGCGGTGCCGGTATGAGCGGGAACATTCCGGATCGCTCGTGCACGCCGACTACCATCGAACGAGCGAAACTCACCCGCACTGCATCCTGTGGCTGGACGACGCGAGTCGGATGATCCTGGCCGGGGGCGAGTTCTCGGCAGCGACCAGCGATCACGCGATCGAGACGTTGGGGGAGGCCCTCATGGTGGCGAAGCGGTGGAATCTGACGGTGCGGGAAGTGAACACCGATCGGGGCGCGCAGTTCTACGCGAACCCGAGACAGGGTTCGGACCCGGGGTTGGGACGGTTCCAGGAGTTCCTGGAACGTCAGGGGATCCGTCACGTGGTGAGCCGAGTGAACAACCCCCAGACCAATGGGAAGGCCGAACGCCTCTGGTTGGAATACGACAAGCTGAGGTGGCGGTTCGCCACCCTGGCGGAGTGGATCGAGTGGAAGAACGACGAGGTGCACGGAGCGCTGTGGGCGCTGGAGACGCCCCGGGAAGCCTTCCAGCGGAAGCTCCCCCCGGAGAGCCTCCTCGGCCTCCATATGCGGGCGATCGATCAAATTCCGGAGGCCGCATGATGCGACGCCGCCGATCGCGTAAGGGAACTAATTCCTGTACACTACAGCTGACGGGGGCGGGTACGCTGGCCGTGCTCGCTCTCCGCCGTCCGAGGAGGTCCCTGTCCCCTACACCCCGAACTCCATCTGTTATCGGTTAAGCTCGACCACCTTACAACGTAAAGGTCTGGCCGTTCCTGTCGGAGGGCGGGGCACTCCCCGTCAAGCGGGCACGGACCCCGGAGCCCCCACCGTCAGCGGCCCGTACCCCTCGGGGCAGGGGCCGGACCGTAGTCACGCTACAGTGCGTCATGGCCCCACCGAGCCGTAACCGATAACGCATGAAGGGACATCCGGTCTGTGGATTCCCGGGAGAAGGAATCGACCGGGAGGCGGAGAGTGGCCCACCTGGCTCAAGGCGGTGGGGCGCGTACTTCCCTCTCGACCGCAAGGAGATCGAGGTACATCGTCCTCAGCTTCCTTCCCCGCTCATGGCCGACGGGGCGAGTGAATCTGAATCCGCAGCCGAGGTAGAACCGTGTGGAGGCGAGCTTCGAGTTGACGATGAGGAGTCGGACGGCCGGCACCGAAGTCAGTCCAATGACCGAGATCCGCCGAATGAGGACCCGCCCTATCCCCCTTCCCTGCTAGTTCGACTGGACGGCGAGTCGCCCAATCTTGAGCGAGGGGATGGTCTCGACAAGCTCCTTGCCCTTTTTCACGTGGGATTTCGAGTATTTGCGGGATTGGATGTATTCGAGCCTCAGGCCGTCGGTGCTGATCGTGTAGTACCCTACCAGCTCGCCGTTGTAGTGCGCCAGTACCGTGCGCCCGAGGTTCTCCCGCTCATACTCCTCAACTTCCTCGGGACACAGGAATTCGTCTAGGTCAGGTTCCCCACAAGAGAACGTTCGGACCTGTCCCCGGTCCCTGAAAGGTTCGTATGAAAAGAGGTCGGGATCGACCTGAATAGGTTTGGAGAACGGGAGCCCTTCGGTCATTCCCTGGCCTAGTCGGAAGCTCTTCGCTTCGACTTGGCCCGCGCTTCTGCCCGGCGAAACTCTTCCTCCGCCCCGACGTAAAGGCGCTTGGCGACCGGGTCGACATGTGGCCGCTTGAGATTACCGGCCACGTCCTTAGCCTCGGGACCCGTTACGGCCGCGATCGGTTCAGGCTTCGCCATTTGAGTTGCTCGCCCTTGCCTATGCTGCGCGAGCTGCTAGACCGATTGGGAAGATAAAGCTCATCGTGTTCTCACATTCCGCATCGCGCAGCCCGCCGGCCCCGGACGGCTTACAGCGGTGCTCGGGGCGCGCAGAGCGGCGCGAGCGGTTCTCCGACGATCCCTGCGGGCCTGGCTCGGAACGCCGACGGCATCGCTAAGAACCGGACCGAACTCGCCCCGAACGAGGGAACCGATCGTGCCCGCTCGTTCGAAGTCCAGCAAGAAGATGCCGAGGGTCGCTCGCGCACCCGCACGCACGCGCGGCTCCTCCGCGCGTCGGGTGTACATGGTCACCGGAGGCGTAACGAAGTTCGCGAAGGCTCATCCGGCGATGGATTTCCGCCTCATGGTCCGTCGGGCGTACGACTACGCGCTGAAGGGCATCCCGAACCTAACGAGGGACCGGATCGACGGCTCGCGCATCTCCTACTTCTCCGACCATTTCACCCGCCAGCTCAAGGCGTCGAGCATGGTCCAGGATTATCTCGGCCTGAACCCCAAGGGCTCGGTCCGCATCGAGTGGGGAGGCGCCACGGGCGGCGAGTGCTTCCAGGCGGCGTACGAGGCGGTCGCGAGCGGACGGATGGACGTCTGCCTCGCGGCGGGGTTCGAGACGATGAGCCGCGTCGAGACGTGGAAGGGCAACGAGTTCATTGCACTCGCCTCCGACACGAACTTCGACTTCCCGCTCGGCGGGTTCTACACGGGCTACTACGCCCTCATGGTCCAGCGGCACATCTACGAGTACCTCCGACGGACGAAGTTCGCGCACATCACCGACGAGCGCGAGGCCCAGCGCTTGGCGACGGCCGAGGGCAGCCGGATCATGGCGCTCGTGTCCGTCAAGAACCACCAGAACGCGCTGTACAACCCGTACGCGCAGTACCCGAAGCAGCTCACGGTCGATCAGGTCCTCCAGAGCGAGATGATCAGCTACCCGCTCGTCCGCGAGCTGATCTGCACCATGAGCGATGGAGCGGCGGTCGCGATCCTGTGCGACGAGCGCCGGGCGCGCGAGTTCACCGACCGACCGGTCCGCATCACGGGGGTCGGCACCGGGACCGACACGATGCGTCTCGCCGACCGCCCGTTCGGGAAGGTGCCGCTCCTCCCCACGGAGAAGGCAAGCGACTACGCCAATCTCGACTACCCGGGAATCCACTCCTTCCGCGCGGGCCGAGCCGCCGGCATCGAGGCGTACCGGATGGCAGGGATCACCGATCCCCGCCGCGAGCTCGACTTCGTCGAGCTCCACGACGCCTACGCTTCGAGCGAGATCCAGACGTACGAGGACCTCGGGCTCTGTCGGTATGGCGAGGGGTACGCTTTCACCGAGCGCGGAGACCCGTTCTTGTCCAACATCCAGTACCCCTTCCCCACTCCGAACGCGGGCACACTCCCGGTCAACCCCTCCGGAGGCCTCATCGCCTGCGGCCACCCGGTCGGAGCGACCGGCCTGATGCAGGCCGTCTTCGCGTTCTGGCAGCTGCAGGGACGGATCGCGAAGCACTTCGGGAACAAGACGCTCCAGGTCCCCAACGCGCACCGAGGCGCGATCCACAGTCACGCAGGAACGGGGTCGGCCGTGACGGTCTCGATCCTCGAGCGGGGGTACCGCCCGTGACGACCCGTCCACCGGTCTTCTCGAAGTTCCGAGAGGTGCAGGAGGAGCTCGGCCGCAGCGGCCGCGCGATCTATCGGGACGCGAACGGCATCGACAGCCTGATCATCCGCTACCCGTACTCGATCAACTACATCCACAGCTATGCCGAGGATACCGAGTTCTTCCTCGCGCTCGCCGATGGGAAGCTCAAGGGTTCGAAGTGCACGCGCAAGTCCTGCCGGACGGTCTACGCGACCCCGCGCGGCCACTGCATGGCGTGCGGTGCGCCCACCGAGTGGATCGATCTTCCGCCGCGGGGCCGCCTCCACTCCTGGACCACATGCCACTACGGCAGCGAGGCGTTCCTGAAGGAGACGCCGTACAACCTCGCGATGGTCGAGTTCGAGGGCGCCGACAGCCTGCTGTTCGTCCGCCTGAAGGATTGCGTCGAGTCGGAGATCTACATCGGCATGCCGGTCGAGGCGCGCTTCGATCCCGAACCGAAGTACTCGATCACGGACGTGTGGTTCGTGCCGAAGCGCGGCTGAGCCGTTCGATCGCGCCGGACCGGAGGAGTGCCGCGGGCCGGGCTTGAACCGGCGGCTTCAAGATCTTCAGTCTTGCACTCTCCCAAACTGAGTTACCGCGGCACTGGGCGGGCCCACTCAATCGCCCGGTTATAATAGCGTGGTTCTAAGGGGTCCCGGGACCCGACGGGAAGAAGTGCGTTCCCCGGACGCGTGCGCACGCGTTCGAAAATGTTCTCCGTCAGGATTCCGCCCATCGCCTTATCTACCGGCGCTGAACTAGTTGCGCGGGTCGTCCCATGCAACGCTCGCTCGTCGTCGCGGAGAAGTTCAACACGGCGCTCCGCATCGCCGTCGTGCTCTCCGACGGCCACATGCAGCGGTCCCGGGTCGAGGGCACGAACGTGTTCCGATTCGAGCGGCCGGACGGAGCGTACGCGGTCGTGGGACTTCGCGGACACATCGTCGAGCTCGATTACCCGAAGGAGCTCGCGGAGTGGTCGCTCGAGTCGCTGCCAAAGCTCCTGGAGGCCGCGCCCCTCAAGCGCGTGACCGAAGGCTCGATCGTCGGCACGCTCCAATCGATCGTGCGGGAGTTCGACCGCGTGATCCTCGCGACCGATTTCGATCGCGAAGGGGAGCTCATCGGACTCGAGTGCCTCGAGCTCCTCCAGAAGGTCCACCCCGACATCGAGGTCAAGCGAGCCCGCTACAGCGCGCTCACCCGCGACGCCATCGAGCAGAGCTTCGAACATCTCGAACTGCTCGACCGGGCGCTCGCCGAGGCCGCCGAGGCCCGGCAGGAGATCGATCTCGTCTGGGGAGCGCTCCTCACGCGCTACATCTCGCTGACCGCGAACCAACGAGGGAAGGGCTTCCTCTCCGTCGGCCGGGTGCAGACGCCCACGCTCGCGCTGCTCGTCGAACGCGACCAGGCGATCAAGGAGTTCAAGCCGACCCCGTACTGGCAGCTCGTCGCGACCGCGCGCCAGGGAACGGAGACCTTCCGCATCACGCACGAGCACGGGACCTGGGATGTTCAGGCGGAGGCCGATCAGGTCTTCGCGAAGGTCGCGGGCGCCACGGAAGGCTCCGTCACAGAGTTCAAGGAGGAGGAGACGCGACGACGGCCTCCCATCCCCTTCTCCACCACGCTCTTCGTCGCCGAAGCGACGCGCATGGGGCTCGGCGCCTCGATGGTCATGCGGATCGCGGAGGATCTCTACACCCAGGGGATCATCAGCTACCCGCGTACGGACAACACCGTTTACCCGCGCGGGCTCGGTCTGCGCACGCTCGCCGAGAAGTTCCGCGAGACCCCGTTCAAGGAGGCCGCCGATTTCGTCCTCGCGCAACCGTCCTTCCGCGCCACCCGCGGACGGGTCGAAACGACCGATCATCCTCCGATCTATCCCACCGCTGCGATCGATCCCAAGAAGTTGAAACCGGACGCGGCCCGGATCTACGAGCTCGTGGTCCGCCGCTTCCTCGCGACCGTGGGCCCCGACGCCATCGGGCTGAAACGCACCGGGAAGATCGACGTCAAGGGCGAGAAGTTCGATGTCCATGGGCAGACGATCACCGATCCGGGGTGGTATCGGATCTATCCGTACTACCAGCCGGAGGAGACGGTCGTACCCGTACTCGTCGTGGGCGAGAAGGTCGGCCTCGATGAGATCAAGCTCCAGCAAGAGGAGACCAAACCGCCTCGCCGCTACACCCAGGGGACGCTCATTCAGGAGATGGAGCGCCTCGGGCTCGGCACGAAGAGCACGCGCCACGACGTGCTGCAGAAGCTGTTCGATCGGCACTACATCAACCAGCGTGGTCTCGAACCCACCACGACGGGGATCGCGGTCACGGAGGCGCTGAAGGCCTACGCGCCGCTCGTCACGCGGCCGGAGATGACCCACCAACTGGAGGAGGACATGCAGCTGGTGGCCGAGTCGAAGAAGCCGAAGGCGGAGGTCCTCTCCGAATCGCGCGAGATGCTGCGCGAGGCGTACATGCTGCTGGCCGCGAACACCGAAGGGGTTCGCGGAACGCTCACCGGGGCCCTCGACCGCCAGCATTTCGTCGGACCGTGCATCAAGTGCGGCGGTGCGCTGCGGATCCAGCGGAGCCCGCGCGGCACGCGCTGGGTCCAGTGCTCGAACAACCCGGGGAACTGCACCGCGAGCTACGCCCTCCCATCGGCCGGTTTCATCGAACCCGCCCCGGAGTTCCTGTGCGGCGTGTGCAAGGTGCCGCGGGTGAAGATCGTCTTCCGGGGACAACGGCCGGACCTATACTGTATCAATCCGGAGTGCACCGAGCACGACAAGGCGTTCCGAATCGGGGTCTGCCCCACATGCTCCAAGCCGCTCGAGATCCGCTACTCCTTCCTCGGGAAGCGGTTCGTCGGGTGCACGGGCTATCCGGAGTGCCGGACCACGTACCCGCTACCGCAGCGAGGCAAGCTCGAGAAGGACCAGCCTCCGTGCCCCGTCTGCCACGCTCCGGTCGTCACGGCCATCGAAGCCGGGCGCCCGCCGTGGACGCTGTGCATCAACCCGAACTGTCCCTCGCGCGCCGAGGCGGAGAAGGCGAAGAAGGAGAAGGCCGAGGCCCGCGCGGAGGCGAAGGCGGTCGCGGCCACGGTGAAGAAGAGCGCGGCCCGGGCGAAAGGGAAGGCCGCTGCGAAGAAAGGCTCGAAGCGCACGGCGAGCGTCCGCGCATCGAGAAGCGCGGCGGTCCCGCGCCGGCGCAAGGCCGCAGCCTCCACCGAGACCGCCGCGGCCCCCGTCGACACCGGTCCGGCTCCCCCGTAGGGATTGAGCCGCCGAGTGGGCCCCTGTTTCACCGGCTCTCGTCCCGACTTAAATAGCCATGACGGGTCGTTCACCCTATGGCTAGCCATCGGTTGGTCGAGATCGACTCCCGGACGTGGGAGGCGCGGATGAAGACGAACCCGCTGCTCATCCTGCCGGTGGGAGCGCTCGAGGCCCACGGACCGCACTTGCCTCTCGGCGCCGATCAGATCCAGGCCGAATCTACGGCCGCTTCCCTCGCCGATCGGGTGGAGGGCGTCATCGCTCCGACCCTCCCGTACGGCGCCTGTCCGGAAGCGCGACCGTTCCCGGGGACCGTCTCGATGTCGATCGTGGATCTCCAGCGATCGGCGCAAGGAGCGCTCCTCGAGTTCGCTCGGATGGGCGTGCGGCGGATCTTGGTCCTCTCCGGGCACGCGGAGCGCGGTCACATGGCGGCGCTGCGCGAGGCCGCAGGGGAAACGATGCGGGCGTATCCGAAGGTGCGGATCGTCGTCCTGTCGGACTATGACTTCGTCTACGAGCTCCGCGGAAAGGATTCTCCGGCGACGGACGGCCACGCCGGACTCATGGAGACCTCCCGCGTTCTCTTCCTCGCCCCCCAGACCGTGGGCCCGGCGCGACCGGTCGTCCCGCACCGCGGGAGCCCGTTCGTCCCCGGTACCCAATCGATGGAGGAATGGCCCGAGAGCGTCGTCGGCGACACCCGTCTCGCTTCGGCCGAGCTGGGGGGCCGGATCCAGAAGCACGTCCTCGAGCGACTGGAAGCGACCGTTCGTGAGCTCCTTCCCAGCTAGGTATTGCGCACACTATGCCCGAGCCCTCCGATGCGATCCGAATCCGCGGCGCGCGTCAGCACAACCTCAAGGACGTCTCGATCGATCTCCCGCGCAACCGGTTCATCGTGATCACGGGGGTCAGCGGTTCGGGCAAGTCCTCCCTCGCGTTCGATACCCTCTACGCCGAGGGCCAGCGACGTTACATCGAGAGCCTATCGGCGTACGCCCGCCAGTTCCTCGGCCAGATGGACAAACCAGACGTGGACTCGATCGAGGGCCTCTCGCCGGCGATCGCCATCGAGCAGCGGGCGGGCAGCCGCAACCCCCGCTCGACCGTCGGCACGGTGACCGAGATCTACGACTATCTCCGTCTATTGTTCGCGCGGATCGGGATCCCCCACTGTCCGAACGACGGGGAGGAGATCGCTCCGCAGTCGGTCGACAAGATCGTCGAATCGATCCAGTCCCAGGCGAAGGGAGAGAAGATCGACCTCGTCGCCCCGGTCGTCCGCTCGAAGAAGGGCGAGCACCGGGACGTCCTCGACTCGCTCCGCAGCCAGGGCTACCGGCGCTTCGCGATCGACGGGGTCGACGTCCGCCTGCCCGGTCCGGAGATCCGACTCGCCAAGAACAAGCAGCATACGATCGAGGTCGTCATCGACACCTTCGAGGTCGCCCCGGAGGAGGCCGCGCGGCTCGCCGAGGCGGTCGAGCTGGCTCGGAAGATGGCGGACGGGCTCGTGGTGGTCCGTCGACCGGGCGGCGTCCGGCAGATGTTCTCGAGCCGCCGCGCGTGCCCGAAGTGCGGTTTCTCGATCGAGGAATTGACGCCTCGGATGTTTTCGTTCAACAGCCCGTTCGGGGCGTGCACGGAGTGCTCCGGTATCGGGGCGACGCTGCATGCGGACCCCGACCTGATCGTCCCGGACAAGGACAAGCCGCTCTCGCGGGCGATCTCGGTCTGGGGCCTCACGCCGAGCTCGAGCGCGATCACGCGGTTCGGAGCGATGTTCGGCTACGAGCCGCGCCGACCGGTGCGGGAGCTCAACGAGAAAGGCTGGCAGGCCCTCATGTACGGGACCGAGCGAGGGCCCGATGTCGGTGCGGGCCGCGCCTCCCACTGGTGGCTCGGAGGCTGGTTGCGAGAGGGCCTCGCTCCGGCGGTCGAACGCCGGTGGAAGTCGACCAAGAGCGAGGGCGCGAAGGAGTACTATCTCGGCTTCATGACGTTCCACCCGTGCCGCAAGTGCGAGGGTCGGCGTCTCAAACCGGAGAGCCTCGCGGTCACGGTCCTCGGAAAATCGATCTCGGAGATCGTCGGAATGACCGTCGGGGAGCTCGTCCCCATGTTCCGGACCTTGACGTTGACGGATCACGACGAGCAGATCGTCGGCCAGGTCGTCAAGGAGGTCCGCGCGCGGCTCGGGTTCCTCCAGAACGTGGGCCTCGACTATCTCTCGCTCGACCGCGCGAGCGCTTCCCTCTCGGGCGGAGAGGCCGAGCGCATCGCCCTCGCCACTCAGATCGGCTCGGGGCTCGTCGGAGTGCTGTACATCCTGGACGAGCCGTCGATCGGCCTTCACCCGCGGGACCACGCCCGGCTCCTAGCGACCCTCAAGACGCTCCGTGATCTCGGCAATACCCTCCTCGTCGTCGAGCACGACGAGATGACGATGCGCGAGGCCGACTGGCTCGTCGACCTCGGACCCGGCGCCGGGGTACACGGCGGAGAGGTCCTCTACTCGGGCATCCCCTCGGGCATCGGCGACACCCCGCGGTCGGCCACGGCGGACTTCCTTGCCGGTCGTCGGAGCATCGCGGTCCCCGAGAAGCGCCCGGCCCCGACGGAGCGGTGGCTCACGATCCACGGCCCCCACGAGAACAATCTCAAGGGCGACCCTATCCGCATCCCGCTCGGTCTTCTCGTCGCCTTCTCCGGGGTCTCGGGCAGCGGGAAATCGACCGCGGTACAGGAGATACTGTACAAGGCCGTCCGTCGCCACCTCGGGCTCGGCCGGGAGTCGCCCGGCAAGCACGACTTCATCGAGGGGATCGATGCCATCGACCGGGTCCTTCTCATCGACCAGGCCCCGATCGGCCGCACCCCACGGAGCAACCCGGCCACGTACACGGGCGTCTGGACGCCGATCCGCGAATTGTTCGCGGGTCTGCCCGACGCGAAGGCGCGCGGCTTCGCGCCGGGACGTTTCAGCTTCAACGTCGCCGGCGGCCGTTGCGAGGCGTGCGAGGGCGATGGGGTCCTGCGCTACGAGATGCACTTCCTCCCCGCGGTCTACGTCGCATGCGAGGAATGCCACGGCCGACGGTTCAATTCGGAAACGCTCGAAGTGAAGTTCAAGGGAAAGTCGATCGCCGACATCCTCGAGATGACGGTCGATGAGGCGGCGGCGTTCTTCTCGACCCACCGCCGGATCGCCGGACGCCTCGCGCTCCTCTCCGACGTGGGCCTCGGCTACGTCTCGCTTGGCCAGAGCTCGACGACCCTCTCCGGAGGAGAGGCCCAGCGGATCAAGATCGCCTTCGAGCTCGCCAAGTCTCCCACGGGCCGGACCCTCTACCTTCTGGACGAACCCACGACGGGCCTGCATTTCGCGGACGTCGAGCGTCTGCTCGATGTGCTCTTCCGGTTGCGCGGAGGCGGGAACACCGTGGTCGTGATCGAGCACCACCTGGACGTCCTCAAGGCCGCCGACTGGATCATTGACCTCGGACCCGAGGGCGGCAACGCCGGAGGCCATGTCGTCGCTCAAGGGACCCCCGAGGCGATCGCCGCGGTCGCGGCGTCCCACACCGGACACTTTCTCAAGCCTCTCCTCGGCCGACAGGCCGCCCCGCGGCTCTCGGTCGCGCGGGCATGACCGTGAGCCCCGGCGACCCCCGCTCCTTCGTCCCCGCGAGCGAACTCGCGGTCGCGAGCGGAGATGGGTTCCGGCGGGGTCCGGACGCTCCGGGGGTCTACCTCTTCCGATCGGCGCGTGGAGCGGTGGTCTACGTCGGCAAGGCCCGCAGCCTGCGCCGTCGGGTGCTCGACCACCTCCGCGCCAAGATCGAGAAGGACGGCACGATCCTCGCCCAGAGCGCGAGCGTCGAGTTCGTTCCCACCTCGAGCGAGCGCGAGGCGCTCCTGCTCGAGGCGAACCTGGTCAAGCAGTACCAGCCTCCGATGAACACGCTGCTCAAGGACGACAAGAGCTTCCCGTACCTTTCGATCTCCACCCGCGAGGAGTTCCCTCGCCTATTGATCGTGCGTCGGCCGCGCCGGGACGGTCGGTCGATCCTGTTCGGACCGTACACAAGCGCCCGCGAAGCGCGCAGCGTGCAACACCTGCTTGCCGACACCTTCCGCCTCCGGCGCTGCGCCCGCCTCCCGAAGGAGGCCTGCCTGTACTACCACCTCAAGGTCTGCAGCGCCCCGTGCATCGGGGCGATCGGACCGGTCGAGTACCGGGCCACGCTCGACCGGGTCGGAGAGATCCTCCGGGGCCGGGGAGAGCCCGTGGGACCAACCATCGAAGCGGAGATGCGGACCGCCGCCGACCGCCAGGAGTTCGAGCGGGCGGCGCTCCTGCGGGACGCGCTCGCGGGCCTCGGCGCGCTCGGCGAGCGGCAGAGCGTGATCGGACCCGGGACGGGACGTGCGGATGTCCTCGCCCTCGCGTTCTCGCAAGACCCCGCCACGCTCCGCGTCGCCGTCGGCCTCTTGCACGTCGTGGACGGCGAGGTCCGCGGCACCGAGCCGCACCTCCTTGAGATCCCGGCGGACGATCTGCCCGATCCGGGCGAGACCCTGCGCCAGTTCCTGGGGCAGTACTACGGCGGCCGCCTCGAGCTCCCGCAGCGCATCTACGTCCACGGTCCGAGGCCGGCGGGCATCGACGCGACCGTGGACGAGTTGTTCGCGAGCCGGGGCATCGAGGTCCAGTTCCACCCCACGGGCCGGTATGCCTCCCTCGGGCGGCTCGCGGAGCGCCTCGCGCGGGCGAGCGTCGATCAGGTGGTGGCGCGCCCCGCACCGCGCGAGGTCCTCCTCGCGCTGCAGAGCCTGCTCGAACTGCCCACGATCCCGAACCGCATCGAGGGGATCGACATCTCGATCTTCCAGGGATCGAACGCGGTGGGATCGCTCGTCGTCTTCGAGCGGGGCGCGCCGAAGAAGTCGGAGTACCGGCGCTTCCGCATCCGGTCCGTGGAAGGGACGAACGACTTTGCGATGGTCGCCGAGGTCGTGCGCCGGCGCTTCCTCCGACGCGTGGCCGAGCAGGAGATCCTGCCGGACCTCCTCCTCATCGATGGCGGGCGCGGGCAGCTCGGGAGCGCGCTCAGCTCGCTCGCCGCGCTCGGTCTCGCGGAGCAGATCCCGACGATCGGCCTCGCCAAGCGGGAGGAGGAGGTCTACGAGCCGGACCGGGCGGAGCCGCGGCGTCCCAACCCGAACTCCCCGCCGATGCTCCTATTGCGGGCGGTCCGCGATGAGGCCCACCGGTTCGCCGTGACGTACCACCGGACCCGGCGGCGGATCCGCATGCGCGAAGAGTTCGATCGCGCCGATCGGTGAGCCGGGCGCCTACGTGCGGGGACGCTTCGGGTTCCGGGAACCGGGCCGCAGCTCGATCCACGTCATCGTGGGCGGTTCGATGTTCCGTCGCCACATCGCCCCGATGAGCTCGCCGATGTGGTGGGCCTCTTCGAAGGAGATTTGGAGGACCGCATCGCGCACGGTGTAGCGGCCCGGCATCCAGAACGCCTTCACCCTGCGGTTGAGCTCCTGGTCCGTGAGCGTCGGCAGGCGCGCCTCGATCCCGTCCCAAACGCGCGCGGCGTAGGCGTCGAACTCCTTCCAGTCCTTCGGCTTGCGCGTGGGATCCTGCCACAGGGCGTCGATCTCTCGCTGGCGGCGGGGAACGATGTACAGGAGCCAGGACTCCTGGACGTTCAGGATGTGGGTGAGGGTCGCGATCATCGAGCCGTGACCGATCCCGAGATCCCGGTGCGTGACCTTCTTTGGAAGGCGACGGATCCGGCGGACGAATGCGTCGAACAGCGTGCGGTCGTAGTCGAGGAGGGCGCGCACTTCGAGCACCGAAGCCGATGCGCGAGAAGCCATGGGCTCCGAGCTAGCCGGTGCCGGGCTTTAAAGATGCGAGCCGCGCCCGGGGATCTCGTTCAGCGCCCGTTCGCCTTGCGCTCCGGCGTGCCGATGAACGGCATGCCCTGGACGCGCTTTGCGATCTCGGCCGGCGTCATCCGGCGCAGCTCCGATTCGGGCTCGAGGATCGCGACATCGAGCGCCTCGGGAGGGAACGGCGACGGCGAACCTTCAGCCACCGCCTTCACCGCGAGTTCGAACGCCCCGGCTTCGTCCCGGTGCTCCCCGATCTTCTCCTCGAGGTAGTCGGCGACCGCGCGGCGGTTGCGGCCGATCGCATAGGCCTTCCATCCGATCGTGGCGCCGCTCGGATCGAGCTCGACCAGTCCGGCCTGGCCGTTCGTGAAGCCGCCGAGCAAGAGGGAGACCGCGAACGGCCGGGTCCCGCCGAACTGCGTGAACTGCTGGAGGAGCGTGCCGAGGGAATGACCGAGCATCGCGAAGGGTGCGGACTCGGAGTAGGCGATGCGGTGGCGCTGGGCTTCGACCCGCAGGAACTCGACGAGGACGCGAGAGTCGGCGATGAGTCCGGCCGTGACACAGCCGAGCCCGGCGTCGATGGCGAAGCTCTTCTCGACCGAGCTCGCCTCGGCGAGGCTGCTGACGGGCAGGTTGCGGTACGCCACGAACACGATGCCCGTGTCGTACGTGACCGCGACGGCGGTCCCGCCCATCTGAATCGCCTGCAGGGCGTACTCGACTTGGAACAGTCGGCCATCCGGCGAGAAGACGGTGCTCGCGCGGTCGTACGCCATCTGGCCTGGTTGCATCTCCATCGATCGTGCCTCTGGAATCGGGCCGCCCAGTCGAGCGGGGGATTTGAACCTGCCCCTCGGTGGGGAGGTTGGTCCATCAAGTAACCTCGCCGCCCGTAACTCGGGCGCGCCGAAGCGGTCGGAGACCCTCCGGCCCCTCGGGAAATGGTAATAATCTCGGCCCGCGCCTTCTTCCGAGACGATGGCGACCGACGAGCTGCAGCTGCTTCCGATGGCCTCGAGCTATCGAGGAGCCCTCAGCCCCGCCTGCGTGCAGTGCGCCGAAGGGCGCAAGATGGTGCTCTTCGTCACCGGGGTCTGCCGGTTCCACTGCTTCTACTGCCCGGTCTCCCCGAATCGCAATCAGATCGATGTCGCGTATGCGAACGAGCGCCGCATCACGTGCGACGCGGACGTCCTCGCGGAGGCCCGCGCGATCGGCGCCGCGGGAACCGGGATCACGGGAGGCGATCCGCTCGGAGTCGTGGATCGCGTCGAGCACTACGTCCGTCTCCTCAAATCCGAGTTCGGGAGCGGGCACAACATCCACCTGTACACGCACGAACCGAATGCGGCGAAGCTCCAGCAGCTCGCCCGCGCGGGCCTCGACGAGTTCCGCCTCCACATCCCTCACTACCTGTGGGGCCCGCTCACCGCGTCGGGAGGGGCGTACCGCTCCGTGCTGGAGGAGGCGCCCTCCTGGGGGATCCGTCGAGGCGTGGAGATCCCCGTTCTGCCCGAGAAAGAGGCCGAGCTCAAGCGACTGCTCGAGACCCTAGAGGAGATCGGGGTCGACTTCGTCAACCTCAACGAGCTCGAGTTCTCGGAGACGAACGAACGCATCCTGCGCGATCGGGGATACCGAACCGACGAGCGCAACGGCTACGGCGTCCACGGCAGCCGAACCATCGCGGAGCGGATCGTCCGGGAGAGCCGCCTATCGATACCCGTCCACTATTGTTCGTCCCGGTTCAAGGACGCGGTCCAGTTGCGCCACCGGCTCCAGCGCCGCGCCGAGATCACGGCACCGCCGTTCGCCCGACCGACCGGGGAGGGCACGATCGTCTACGGCATCGTGGAGGCGCCGGGGACCATCCATCTCGAACGCATCGGCGCTCGTTTGGAGACCGTCGCGCGCATCCGCCCCAAGGACTACCGGCTGGACTTCGGTCGCCGCCGGGTGGAGCTCAATGCGCGGGCGTTGCGCGGAGTCGCGGCCCGCTTGCCCTGGCCGGCGTTCGAGGTCGAGGAGCATCCGACCTCCGAGCGCTTGGAGGTCGAGCGGGAGCCGCTCAACCGCGCCGCGTTCCCCGGAACTCCCCTCGGCGGCACGTAGTGCTCGTCGCAGGCGTGCCCGCCCCACGTGAGGTAGCGGGTGTCCCCGCGGCGATGCTTGATCGAGCAGGGCCCCCAGCCCTCGTTTTCGGCCCCGTACCACATGGGGCAATCCTTGCAGTGGAGCACGGGCTCGGCCACCGTGAGACGCGGGGGGGTCACCCTCGTACCTCCCCCAGCTCCGCCAGTTGCCACGCCCGAACGGTGTTGCCCATGAGCTCCGCCACCGTCACCGGACCGACTCCCCCCGGTACCGGGGTGAGCGCTCCCGCCCAGCCTTCGAGGTCCGCGGCATCGGCGTCCCCGACCGCCCGCCCGCCGCCCGGCGCGGAAGGGTCCTCGACGCGAGAGAGGCCCACGTCGATGATGGCGGCACCCTGCGGAACGTTCGCCCGGGTCAACAACCCCGGTCGACCGGCACAACTGAAGATCACGCTCGCTCCCTTCAGGGCTTCCGCGAGCACGTCCGTCTTGGAGTGCGCGATCGTGACGGTCGCGTCGACCCCGCGCGCCAAGAGGAGCATCGAGAGCGGGACCCCCACGGTCTCGCTGCGTCCGACCACCGCGACTCGGTGTCGGGCCATCGGAAGCCCGTAGTGTCGCGCGATGGCGATGGCCGCGCGCGCTACTGCCGGAGCGTGCAGAGGGCGCTGGGCGGCGAGGAGCCCGAGACTCAACGGGCTGACCCCGTCCACATCCTTGACCGGAGATAGGCCGCTGACCGCGCGGATGAAATCGAACGGCGGTGGGAGAGGATGCTCGAGCAGGACGGCGTCGATCGCGCGATCGTTGGAGAGCGTTCGAACGTGATCCACGAGCTCCTCGGGGCCCTCCCCGGGCGCGAGGGCCTCCTCGCGGAAGCGGATCCCGAGAGATTCGGCCGCCTGGCGCTGCCGTTTGAGGTAGAATCGGAACGGGCTGTCCACCCCCCGGTGGACGCTCGCGAGCGTGGGGGGGCGCGTGGAGGCAGGCACGCTGCGGAGCGCTGCCCGGACCTCGGCGTCAACGGCCTCCGCGACGGGCTTTCCCTCGAGGCGCTGGGTCTGCACAGAAGCTCTCGGCGGACCAAGTTCCGTGCGGTAAATAAGGGGCGGTGAGAGGTGGGCGTGCCTCGACGCCCTCCTACCGCCGAGGAGTCCACCAAGTCAACCCTGCGTGCGGGGCTTTGGAACCGGATCGGTCACGGCCCCGCCGGACCGATCGAGTTCCTCCCGGACCGTCCGCTCATCTCGTGCGACCCGGCGTTACCCGGGCGGTAGAGGAGAATCATCGCATCATGGGCCAGGGCGTCGGGGTCAAGCGCGAGACCCCCTAGCGATGAGTTCAACGTAGGGGTTACCCACTCCCTCAACGCGGTTCGACAGATGTTCAGCCCGGCGTTCAATTGTCGATCGCACCGCCAGCGGCATCGTCCGCAGACGAACACCCGGCCCACCCTGCTTCGGCGTTCTTTGACTTCGCCACATCTCGGGCAGGTCTTCGACGTATAGCGTGGGTTCACTTTGATGATGGGGACCCCGTGCTCCTCGGCTTTGTACTCGATCTGGCGGTGGAGTTCCCGCTGGGGCCACGACGAGAGTCGGCGGCGCATTCTTCGACCTCGCCCGCCTCCCCTCGGTAGATGGAGGTCCTCCAAGACGATCGCCGCCCGTCGTTTCCGAGCTTCTCCCACGAGGCCCTTACTGATCAGGTGAATGCGCTGCGAGACCCGGGCGTGTTCCCTCCGTCCCTCTCGTCCGCCGAGTCGGCGGCCGACCCTTCGGTCGTGAGCCTTCTTCCTCCCGAGCCTTCTGCGGCGAACGAAGTGTCGGTGTTGTACAAGGGAGACCTCGGGGTAGGGAACGGTAACGGGGGTGGCCTTGTCCCGAGAGAGCGCTACCCCATCGAGGGACCGTTCGTTGGTGTCGAGGGCGAGAACCGTCTTTGGCGCGTAAGCCTCGGGCACGGAGGGCTCTAGGATCAGGATGGCCCGGTTCGGGGTGAGTCTCAGTTGCTTGACCTTACCGGATGCGAGGATCCTACGGTGATAGTCCGACATTCGGGCGTCAAACCCCGCCCACTCCCCGTTCCGGAGGGACAGGCGCACGTGACCCGTAGTGGCGTTGAGATGGAACGTAGCGCCGTCGGCATGCAAGAACGAGCGGAGGCAATAGGGTACTTTCCCCGTTACGCCCTTGCGAAGCCTACGTCGGTGACCTTTGTTCAAGGAGAGGGCCAAGTCCATGGCGGTCCGCGCATGAGCCCCGTGGATACGATATTCCCGAGCGACTCCTTCGCTGAACTTGCTGAGAGAGCCCTTCGCGGTGAGATCCTTCTCCAAGGCCTCGCGAATACCACGGTTCACCATCAGGCGAAAGTCCCCCATGAGGGATAGGATGGGGGCCGGAAGTGGGGCTGCGAGATGGCAGACGAGCGCACGACGGGTCGAGGACATAGGGAGTCGATGCGCGAGCGCGGCAGTTAAGGCCACCCAAAATCGCGAGCACATTTCACATCCGATTTCAAAGCATGCGTGCGGAAAGGCGTTAATACACCTCCCCGCTTTGTTTTTACTGACGGAGCCCGTGGGGTCCACGGCAGCACCCGTCCGAGGGAACGTACGTCCACACCAGCCGAAGGCGCCATCCAGCCCGCGGCAACGCCCCCTCCGTCGGAACCACCCACACCTCCCCCACCGACGGCCCCCCCATCGGCTCCGCTGCCGACCCCTCTCGATGACTGGGGTAAGTCCTTGCCCTTCACGACCACCGCCCAGGTCGAGGTGCCGGCTCGACTCCTCGATCAGGTCATCGGCCAGGACGATGCGGTGGAGATCGCCAAGAAGGCCGCGAACCAGAAGCGGCACATGATGCTCATCGGCGACCCCGGGACGGGCAAGAGCATGCTCGCCCGCGCCATGGTCGATTTCCTGCCGAAGGAGCAGCTGCAGGACATTCTCGCGTACCCGAACGTGGACGATCCCAACGAGCCGAAGATCCGCGTCGTGCCCGCGGGGAAGGGCAAGGAGATCGTCGCCGCTCAGAAGCTCGAGGCCGCCCAGCGGCGCGGTCAGCGCATGAACCTGATGGTGATCATCGCGCTCCTCATCGTCGGATTCACCGTTTACATCGCGCTCACGACGGGGAACCTGACGGCGATCCTGATCGGCCTGCTTCTGATCTTCATCCTCTACGCGATCTTCCGCTTCTCCGCGGGACGGTCGGAAGGCGGTGGCTCGGTCGCGAAGCTGCTCGTCTCCCACACGCCGGACGACAAGCCCCCGTTCATCGACGCGACGGGCGCCCACGCCGGCGCGCTTCTCGGGGACGTCAAGCACGACCCGTTCCAGTCCGGCGGTCTCGAGACCCCGCCCCATGAGCGGGTGGAGGTCGGCGCGATCCACCGTGCGAACGGCGGCGTGCTGTTCCTGGACGAGATCAACCTGCTCAAGATCGAGAGCCAGCACTCGCTGTTGACCGCGCTCCAGGAGCGCCGCTTCTCGATCGTGGGCCAGTCCGAGCGCTCGGCGGGAGCGATGGTGAAGACCGAGCCGGTGCCGGCCGACTTCATCCTGGTCGCCGCGGGGAACGTCGACAGCGTCCAGACGATGCACCCGGCGCTGCGCTCGAGGATCCGCGGCTACGGGTACGAACTCTACGTCAAGACCACGATGGCCGATATCCCCGAGAACCGCATGAAGCTCGTGCGGTTCGTGGCCCAGGAAGTGGTCAAGGACAAGAAGATCCCCCACTTCGACATGGCCGCCGTCGTCGAGGTGGTCCGGGAGGCCCAACGCCGCTCGGGACGCTCGGGCCAATTGACGCTGCGCCTGCGTGAGCTCGGGGGCCTCGTGCGCGTGGCGGGCGATGTGGCGAACGCGGAGAGCGCACCGATCGTACGGGCCGATCACGTCGTACGGGCCAAGCGCTCCAGCCGCTCGCTCGAACAGCAGATCGCCGACCGATACATCGAGCGGCGCAAGGAGTACCGCATGTTCTCCGTAGACGGCGCTGCCGTCGGTGTGGTCAACGGTCTGGCCGCGATCAGTGCCCAGACGGGGATGTCCGAGTTCTCCGGTATCGTGCTCCCGATCGTTGCGGAGGTGACGCCGGCCCAGACCCGCGATGGAGGCGTCGTCGTGGCGACGGGCAAGCTCGGCGACATCGCGAAGGAAGCCGTCCAGAACGTCAGCGCCCTCATCAAGAAGTACACGGGCGCCGACATCTCGCGCTACGATATCCACATCCAGTTCGTCGGAACCTCCGACGGCGTGGAGGGCGACTCCGCCTCGGTGTCGATCGCGACGGCCGTGATCAGTGCTCTCGAAGGAGTTCCTGTGGACCAAGCCCTCGCCATGACCGGCTCGCTGAGCGTCCGTGGAACGGTGCTGCCCGTGGGCGGAGTGACCGCCAAGGTCGAGGCCGCCGCCGACTCCGGCATCAAGCGGGTCCTCGTGCCCGAGGACAACATCGACGACCTCGTTCTCGAGGCACGCTACCGCGGCATGATCGAGGTCATCCCGGTCCGGACCCTGCGCGACGTGCTGAAGTATGCCCTCGTGGGACAGACCGCTCAGAAGGAGTCGCTCTTGGAACGCCTCACCGCGATGGTCCATGCGACGAGCCGCACCCCCTCGGATGGCCCGCCCCGGCCGACGGTAAACTCGTGAGAGCGCAAACCCATCCGGTCCCGCGGCACCCCGTGCCGCTCGCGCGCACGCCGGCGAGCCTATCGGACACGGACGAAGAGGATGTGGCGCCGTTCATCGACCGGCCCTGCTACGTGTTCAACCCGCGCCTCCGGCTCACCATGAACGATCGTCGGTGCGAACACTGCGCTCACTACCTTACCCCGCGCTGTCCATCCATCGAGGAGTTCCTCGACAACGTGGAAGAGCTCAGCCCGGAGTGAGGGTCCATGGCGCGTGGACTCTACATGGGGCGCTTCCAACCGTTCCACCGGGGCCACCTCGAGACGATCCGCGCCATCCGCGCCGACGAGGCTCGGGAGGACCTGATCGTGGGAGTGGGCAGTGCGCAAGACTCCTACCAGTGGAACAATCCGTTCACCGCGGGCGAGCGGGTCGAGATGATCGGCCGCGCGCTCGACGAGGCGCGCATCGGCGGCTGCATGCTCGTCCCGATCATCGACATCCACCGCCATGCCGAGTGGGTGGCGTATCTCGAGGGGCTGTTGCCCGTCTTCGACCGGATCTACACGAACAATCCTCTGACACGGCTGTTGTTTGAGCAGTCCGGCTACACCGTGACCGACACCCCGCTCATCGAACGCGATCAACTCGAGGGCACGCGCATCCGCGCCCGGATCGCCGAAGGCCAGGACGTCAGCGGAGAGCTCCCTCCGGCGGTGGTACGGTACCTCGACCAGCTGAACGCACGGGCCCGGCTCGCGCTCTTGCGAGCGGACCGAAACGCGCCGCCCCAGAGCGGTCGCCCATGAGCCAGGAGCCCTCGCGTCCTCCCCCTCGTCGGGGGTTCGAGCCCCTCCCGGAATGGGTCGGCCCCACCACCCGCCTCATCCACGGCGCCCGTCGACCGGAGCTGAACGCGGGTGCCGTGGTACCTCCGATCTACCAGACGAGCACCTTCCACTACCCCGCGTCCCACTCCGAGGCGGCCGAGCATGGATCGGTCTACATGTACACTCGGAACCTGAACCCAAGCCACGAGGGACCGGCGGAGATCATCCGCCAGCTGGAGGGCGCAGAGACCGCGCGGCTCTTTGGTTCCGGCATGGGAGCGATCACCACCACGCTCCTCTCGCTGCTCCAGCCGGGTGACGAGGTCGTGGCGCTCGAGGGCCTCTACGGCGGTTCGCTCGGGATCCTCCGGACCTTGCTACCGAAGTTCGGAGTGCGCGTCCGTTGGGTCTCGGAAGAGGCGGCTCACGAGCCCGAGGCGGCGATCGGACCCGCGGCCCGTCTGGTCTTCATTGAGTCCCCCACCAATCCACTGCTCCGGGTCCATGATATCGCACGCTGGGCGGAGGTCGCGCATCGCGCGGGAGCTCTCCTGCTCGTCGACAATACCTTCGCGACTCCCATCAACCAGCGGCCGATTCCCCTGGGCGCCGATCTCGTGGTGCACTCCGTCACGAAGTATCTGGGCGGGCATTCGGACCTCATCGGGGGTGTGCTGGTGGGCTCGAAGGAACTCGTGGACCCGATCGACCCGAGCGCCAACGTCGGGTCCACTCTGGACCCGTTCGCGGCCTTTCTCCTGGATCGGAGCCTCAAGACCCTCTCCCTGCGCATGGCCCGCCACAACGAGAACGGCCGGCGGGTCGCGGAGGCACTGGCAACTCATCCCGAGCTCGCCCGGGTCCACTACCCGGGCCGCGCGAGCCCGGAGGAGGAAGCGATCGCACGGCGACAGATGCAGGGACGCTCGGGCGTCGTCTCGCTTTCCCTCGCCCGGGGCGCCTCGGCGATCCCGAAGTTCCTCGGTCGGCTCCGATTCGTACATGTGGCCGCGAGCCTCGGCGGCGTCGAGAGCCTCGCGAGCGTCCCGGGCGAGACATCGCACCGGCACCTCTCCGCCGCCGAGCGACGGGCGCGAGGGATCGATGACGGACTCATCCGGGTCAGCCTCGGGATCGAGGACGCGGAGGACCTGATTCGCGACCTGACCGAGGCGCTCGATACACTCCGCTGAGCGAACAATCCCGACAGAGCTTGGACTGGCCCCACGCGACCGAGCGGCCGCTCCGACCTTGTCCCGCGACCGTTCAGTCAGGGGCCCGACCAGTAAGATTATAGTCCGAGCCCTTTCGTCGCACAGACGGTGCCACCGTAGCTCAGTTTGGCAGAGCGGCTGATTCGTAATCAGCAGGTCGAGGGTTCAAGTCCCTCCGGTGGCTGAAGGCTTACGCTCGGCTCCGTCATCTTTACCTATCTGTGGAATTGCACATCGCGGGAACCCTCCCATGGACATCGACCAAGTTCTGAGATTGATCGCGATCTCGGCGGGGATCGTCGTCGTTATCGTCATCGTTTTCGAGCTGTTCCTCCGGCTCATCTGCAGGGTAGTCCGCCGGAGCGGGGGCACCGAGTCCAGCATTCGGACGATCACGGAAGTGATCCGGATCGTCTACGTACTCATCGCGGCCATCGCGGTGGCCTCGTACACTGGGATCGCCAACAGCCTGACCGTCCTGACCCTGAGCGGAGTCGCCGGTCTGCTCGTCTCTCTGGCCCTCCAGCCGACGCTATCGAACATGATCTCGGGTTACTACCTCATGCGAGAAGGGCTGATTCGCGTGGGCGATGTCGTCGTCTACAGCCCGGTGAAGGGCCGGGTGATCCGCGTCGCGCTGCGGAACACCTGGATCCTCACGGAGACGGGGGACGTCGTCGTCGTGGGGAACACGAGCCTGTTCAACGGCCCGCTGATCAACGTCACTCGATCCCCCGGCTTCATCCAGCAGTACCAGCGCTAGGACCGCCTGCACCTCCGAGATCGGAGGGTCTGGTATTACTATTTTGCAATACGTCCTAAGGCTTATCTGGCCCCTCCTTTAGGAGAGGTCGTGGGAGCAGTTCCCGCGAGTGCATCTGGCGTCCCGCGCCCCTCCCCGCCTCCGACCCGGGGGGTGCTCGCGCCTCCCCCGCTCAATGGGGAGGAGAAGATCTTCCTCCTAATCCTGTTCACCGTCATCGCCGTCGTGACGGGGGTCGCGTTCATCCTCCTCGGGGTCGTTGCCAACACCTACTACAGCACCCCGGTGACCTCGAACCTCGCCACGGGAAGTGTGACGTTCTTCGGGGCGGGGATCCTCGCCTACACCTTCGGGCTGCGCCACGGAGTGGATGCGGACCACATTGCCGCCATCGACAACACCACACGCAAGCTGATGGCGGACGGGAAGCGCCCGCTCACGGTCGGAACCTGGTTCTCCCTCGGCCACTCGACCATCGTCTTCGTGCTGTCGATCGGGATCGTCCTCGCGGCCAACTACGTCAACAGCCACATCGGCGCGATCCAGAGCATCGGCCAGATCCTCGGGACGGCGATCTCCGGCGGATTCCTCTACCTCATCGGGATCATCAACCTGATCATCGTGGTCGAGGTCTATCGGATCTTCAAGAAGCTTAGAACCGGTCGGATGAACGATGCCGAGCTGGAGGACCACCTCCGGAACCGCGGCTTCATGAACCGCTACTTCGGAAAGATGTTCAACATCGTCCAGACCCCCCGCCAGGTCTACCCCGTCGGTGTGCTCTTCGGGCTCGGGTTCGACACGGCGAGCGAGATCTTCCTGCTCGGGACGGTGGCGGTCCTGGGGCTCGCCGGGGCCCCGGTCTACGTCGTCCTCGTGCTGCCGCTGCTGTTCACGTGCGGGATGGTCCTGGTGGACACCGCGGACGGAGCCACGATGCGCTACGCCTACGGCTGGGCGTTCCATCGGCCCGTACGGAAGATCTTCTACAACCTCACGGTCACGATCATCTCCGTCCTCGTCGCGTTCGTCATCGGGACGGTCGAGCTCCTGCAGGTCTTGGCGATCGAGTTCGGCTGGTCGGGACCGTTCTGGTCCGCGCTGGTGAATCTCGAGTTCGAGACGCTGGGCTACTTCGTGATCGGCACCTTCGTGGTCACCTGGGCGATCGCCACGGCGATCTATCGGATCAATCGGTACGATTCGATCGAGGTCGCGACGCCTCCCGAGCCAACCTAAAGGTCGATGCCGCGTTCCGCCCCTTCGTTGACGAAGCGCCGCCGGGCCCCGGTCGTTCGCCTGAGCGCCTCGCTCGAGCCGGAGCTATTGGGCCTATTGGACCGCTGGGTCCAAGAGCGCAATTCGCCCAGCCGTTCGGACGCGATCCGCGCCCTGATCCGAAAGGAACTGACCGAGGAGAAGCTCGGGGATCCCGAGGCGGACGCCGTCGCCTGCGTCACCCTCCTGTACCGGCACGATGCGCCCAACGTTCTGCGTCGGCTCACCGCCGAGGAACATCGCTGGGGGGACCACATCCGATTCTCCGGACACGTCCACCTCCAGGGAGGATCGTGCATGGAGATCCTCGCGTTGCTCGGGAAACGTCGCGAGGTCATCCAGGCGGCCGAGGACCTTCGGGGGATCAAGGGCGTGGCGTTCGGTGACTACTCCATCACCAGCCCGAGCATCATCGGTGGCCGAACGGGGCATCGGCACCCCCACGCGGGACCCGGTCCTCGACGCACCCACGCTCCACGGCGGTGACGAGACCACCCGGGGGCTCCTCGCGATGATCCACTCGGCGGAGCCCAGGGCGACCCGGGCCCGCCGAGCGGGGAGGAGCCACCCCCGCAGGATGCGAGGGACGCGTGATGCGCGGGCGCGTCAGCCGCTGACCGTCGCCTGAACGATGCGGACCGGCGCCTTCGGCCGGTCGTTCGAGTCTCGAGGGACCGCAGCGATCTTTTCTACGACCTGCTGGCCGGAGCGAACGCGGCCGAAGATCGCATGGCGGTTGTCCAGCCACGCCGCCGGTCCGAGCGTAATGAAGAACTGACTCCCGCCGGTGTTCGGTCCGGCATTCGCCATGGAGAGGACGCCGGGCCCGTCGTGACGCAGTTCGCGGTGGAACTCGTCGGGGATGGAGTACCCCGGCCCGCCCGTACCATCTCCCTTCGGGTCCCCTCCCTGGATCATGAACCCCGGGATCACCCGGTGGAAGGACAGTCCGTCATAGAATCCCTTCTTGACCAGACCGATGAAATTCTCGGCGGTCTTCGGCGCCTTGTCGCGGAACACTTCGATGCGGATGTCGCCCATCGTCGTCTGAAACTGTACGGTCGGATTCGCCATGGTTCTTCCCTCCCCCGTGGGGGCAGAACGCGAGAGCGCGGAGCCGTACTTGAGGGGCGCGGGAGCGACCGCTAGTAGAAGTGCTCGTGGACGAGCAGGAGATAGACCAGGATCACGATCGTCACGATCACCGGGACCGTGAAGAAGGCGGAGGCGAGCACGCTCCCCGTGATGTTCGCCCGGCTGTTGTAGATCGGGCGGCCCACGTCGAACAGGAAGGAGACGATCAGCACCAAGACCGCGAGCGCGTAGGCCCACAGTGCCTGGTCCCACAGGCCGAAGGCGACCGCGAGGAGTATCAGTCCGAAGACGAGGGTCACGATCCCCGCGAGGAGGGTCTGACCGAACCACGTGGCGAACTGGCCGGAGGAGATCGCATGGACGAGGTTCGCCAGGACCACGATGATCCCGCCGACGAACAGGAAGGCTCCGACGATGCCAACCAGGATCGCGATGACCGCTACGCCGAGGGGCAATCCGGGAGTGCCATATCGGTCGGTCATCGAAGGCGGATGCATGCCTGCGAGTCGTACTTAACCTCTCGTTTTTCGCGCCAGCAAGCCCGTCCTTATCTGGCTGTTCTGCCGTCGCCGGACGCCCCCAGCACCTCACTCGGAGCGCGGAAGGAGTCGATGGAGGATCTCGGTGTGCCTCGCGGCGTCGCTATCCCCGAAACCCAGGAGGTTCAGGTCCACTTTGACGGCGCCTGCCAGCCTCCTCGAGGAGGGGGCGTCTCCACGTACGGGTTCGTGGTCGAAGGAGCGGGGCTCTTCTACGAGGAGTGCGGGCTCGCGGTCCCTCCATTCTCCGAGCATGCCACGAACAACGTGGGGGAGTACGTGGGCGCGATCCGGGCTCTGGAGTGGCTGAGCTCCCGTCGCTTCCGCGGCCGGGTCCTCCTCTTCGGAGACAGTCAGCTCGTGATCCGCCAGATCTCGGGCGAGTACGCCGTTCGCAAGGAGCACCTCAAGGAGTACCACCGCTGGCTCACGACACTCTCGAAGGGCTTCTCGGAGGTGCGCTTCGAATGGATCCCGAGAACCCAGAACTCGCGGGCCGATGAACTCTCCAAGCAAGCGCTGGCAGAGCACGCCGCTCAGGCGAGCAAGTCTCGAGCGGGGCGCGGGCTTAGGGAAACGGGGGTCTACGTCAATCCGGTCCCGGACGACCTCTGATCAGACGTAGCGTACGGTGTAGACGAGGGTTCGCCCCTCGGCCGCGGCCTGAGCGCGGGCCGCGTCGAGCGACGTGGCAACGGTCGCAGCGGCCTCCAGGCTGAGGCGGTGGTGCCCCCGGATCGGGGGCCATGATCGAAGAGGCCCGGAGCGATCGTCCTCGCGCGCCGGTGCGGCGGTCGGTCGGGAACCCACCCTCGAGCCCATCGAGGTCGCCATAGTTCGTTGAGCGTCGACCCCATTCTGCTTGATAAAGACGAAGTTCGACCCGCACCTCTCGCGCCGGGAGGGGCGCGGCCGGCGACGCCTGATAAGAGCCGGCGGGCCTAGCCGCCGCGATGCCCGCGGCAGGGAACGAGAGCGAGGCGCGCGCGTTCTTCGATCGAGCGGAGTCCGAACTCCTCGGCCTAGCGATCGAATCGTCGCGCGCCGACTGGGTCTTCAACACATTCATCACCCCCGACACCGAGGAACTCGCCTCGAGAGCGAGCACGAGGCTCATCGCGGCGACCGTCCAGAGGGCCAAGGAGGCGAATCGGTTCCGAACCGTGTCGCTACCCGGAGATCTCGCCCGGAAGGCCCAGCTCCTGCGTCTTTCCCTCCCGCTGGTCGCTCCCCCCAACCCGGCGGAGGCGGACGAACTGGTCCGCACCGTAGCCGGGATGCAGACCACGTACGCCACGGGACGCCACGCCCCTCCCGGGCGGACGGAAGCGGTGGACCTCCAGGAGCTCTCCCGCATCTTGGGGGAGAGCCGGAACCCGGTCGAGCTCGAGAACGTCTGGATCGGCTGGCACGACATCGCTCGGCCGATGCGTCCTCAGTTCACGCGCTACGTCGAGCTGGCCAACCGAGGGGCGCGGGAACTTGATTTCGCCGACACGGGCGCGATGTGGCGATCGAAGTACGACATGGACCCGGATTCCTTCGCCCGCGAAGCCGACCGGCTCTGGGCTCAGGTGCGGCCGCTGTACCTGTCCTTGCACGCCTACGTGCGTCGCCGCCTCGTCGAGCGGTACGGTCCCGAGCTCGTCCCGGAGCGCGGCCCGATCCCGGGCCACCTGCTCGGTAACATGTGGGCCCAGTCCTGGGAGAACCTCTACCCGGATCTCGCTCCCCCGGGCGGCGGAGCGACGTACGACCTGACGAAGATCCTCGAGGGGCGGCACACGAGCCCGACCGACATGGTCCGCTTCGCGGAGCGGTTCTTCGTCTCCCTGGGCTTCGATCCCCTTCCGAGCACGTTCTGGGAACGGTCGATGTTCGTCCGACCGCGGGACCGCGAGGTCGTCTGTCACGCGAGCGCCTGGGACGTGGACGCGGTCGATGACCTCCGGATCAAGATGTGCATCGAGATCACGGCGGAGGACTTCCACACGATCCACCACGAGCTCGGGCACAACTACTACCAGCGGGCCTACGCCCGGCAGCCGTTCCTGTTCCGGGAGAGCGCGCACGACGGGTTCCACGAGGCCGTCGGCGACACGATCGGGCTGTCGGTGACCCCCGAGTACCTGGTGCAGGTCGGGCTGTTGGACCGCGCCCCGTCCCCCGAGGGCGACATCGGCCTCCTGCTCTACACCGCGCTGCAGAAGATCGCGTTCCTCCCGTTCGGGCTCCTGATCGATCGGTGGCGGTGGTGCGTGTTCTCCGGAGAGTACGGCCCGGATTCCTACAACCGGACGTGGTGGGAGCTGCGCGAGCGATACCAGGGGATCCGCCCGCCCGTCGTACGCGGCGAGGATGCTTTCGATCCCGGAGCGAAGTTCCACGTTCCGGCGAACGTGCCGTACATGCGCTACTTCCTCGCCCACATCCTCCAGTTCCAGCTCCATCGGGCGCTCGCCCGGGAGATCGACTGGGCCGGGCCGTTGCACCGGTGCTCGATCTACGGACAGCGCAAGGCGGGCAAGCGCCTCCGGGCGATGCTCGAGATGGGCTCGAGCCGAGAGTGGCCGGACGCCCTCGAGGCGATCGGCGGCGACCGTCGCATGGAGGCCGCCGGACTCCTCGAGTACTTCGCGCCCCTCCAGCGCTGGCTGGACGAGCAGAACCGGGGCCAGCCGGTCGGCTGGTAACGGGTCGGTACGCACGCAGGATAAACCCGGCACCCCGTCCTCTTCCGTGGTGCGTCTACGGGCTCGGCGGCTCGCTCGCCGGCCGCCGCGGGGACCATGGTCGCCGGCCTGAGCGATCTCACCTTAGCGACCCTGCCGGTCGGCCTGATCGCGATCGCGATGATCGGGCTCAACCTGTACGTCCTGCATCGACTTCTCCTCGACCGGCCTCGCCATGCGGTCTCGGCCTTCGTACTGGGCGCGGGAGTCCTGCTCGCCCAGCTCGTCCTTTGGGCCGGGGTGGCCTACTACCTCTTCGTCCCGACCGTGGGAGGGTTCGTTCTATTCGCCATCGCCGCGCAGTTCATGATGGTCCCGATCGGGATCTGGTTCGTCGCACTGATCCTGAAGCAGTCGCGGAAAGCGATCGCGCCCGGGAGCGTGCCGATCGCGGTCGGCATCGGGCTGCTCTTGTTCGCGAACGAGTATCTCATGAGCATCGCCTTCCTTCCGCTCGCGCCGCCGGCGTTCGCGGGGACGATCTGGTTCACGGGGAATCCCGTGGAGTTCCTCGCCGTCCCTCTGGTCACGCTCTGGTATTGCTGGCCGATGGGTGTGACCATGGCCGCGCTCCTGTGGTGGACCCGCCTGCCCATGGCCGATGCCCGGGCCGTCGGCGCCCTGACCGCGACCGCATTCGTGGCGCCGTGGATCCCCGAATCCCCCCTCGCCGGAGCGCTCGCAACGGCCATCGTGATGGGGATAGGAATGGGACTGCTCCTGCGAGCATCGATCGCCGACCGGCGTCCGAGCGTCTATTCCGCGCATCTGCGGCTCGGGGCCGCCGCGGCTTTCGTCCTGATGTCCGCCGGCGCGTTCTCTTCGATGCTGGTGGCCTCCGGGCCCTGGCACATCCTCCCGTTCGCGTGCATTACCTCCGTGGTCATGGTCGGCGAGACCGTCTACCTCGTCCGCAGTCTCCTCGCGCCGATGGGAGAGATTCCTCGGCCGGGCTCGGTGCTGAGCCCCCGCCCAACGGCCGTCGCGGAACCGCGAGAGCGCCCGGACCTCGGCCTATAGACCGGGAACCGACTCGCTGCCGGGGCTCGCCCGCACGGAGGGTGCCGGGGTCGGGGTCATTGCCGCCCGCGTCGCGGTCGCCGCCGACGGGGGAGGGGACGCGCCGACCATGGGAAGCTTCGTGCCCCGGGGAGTCGGGATCGGGAGGCCGAGCTTCCCGCGGACCCAGTGGCGAACGTCGTAGATGTACATGTTCCCGTAGGGACACGCGCTGACGCAATCGCCGACGCCGCAGCACTTGGTGCTCCGGAACTCGCCCTTGGTGCGGAAGGAGCCGGGCATGTTGACGAGCCCGATGGGGCAGGCCTTTGCGCAGTCGAGCGTCGTGCACGCCTTGCAGACGTCCTTGCTCCGGACCCTGAGCTTGAACAATCCGATCTTGTGGAACGCCTGGGAGATCGCCCCCGTGTAGCACCAGCCCATCGTGACGCAGTTGTAGGTCCCGACGTAGGGGACGGTGACGAACATCACGTACCAGAGGATCCCGAAGGAGATCGAGAACAGGAAGATGGTCGGGTCCGCACCGAGGACCGTCACGTTCCAGATCCCGGTCGAATCGAGATACGACGCGACCGATGCGAAGAGCAGCGAGCCCAGGATGACGCCGGTGGAGATCGAGTAGGCGGACGAGAATCGACTGCCGAGGTACTTGCGCCCCACCGGCCCGGAACGATTGAACGATTTCATCGAGTCGAGTGTCGTCCCCTGGTACATCAGCGCGGCCGTGCAGAACGTGGAGCAGACCACCCGTCGGCCGAAGAGCGCCGCCAGCGTTCCCATGATCGCGTAGGTGAGGATCACGACCGTGAGCACGCTCGCGGCGAGCACGGCCGATCCGATCCCCATCGACCATCCGAGGACGGGGACGGTCGCCTGGGCCGGCGCGTTCGGAAACGCGGAGTGGTAGTAGATGCTCGGGAAGAACACCGCGAAGACCGCGTAGCAGAACATCATGAGGACCATCCGGATCCGGTTCTCCAGGTTCGGCGTCTCTCGGATCTTGAAATACACGAGAGCTCCCATCTCGATCCCCATCATCGTGAGGAACCAGGTCGACGCCGTCACTCCCGCGAGGAACCAGAATCCGTTGTAGATCGCGTTGTACGCGATCGTGCCGGCACTCCCGCTCAACGGGAGCGTGAAGAACGCCCCCGCGTAGTGCGCGGGGTCGATCTGGACCGCGAGGAGGGCCCCCATGAAGATTTCGGCGACGAAGATGGACGCGAGCACTCCGAACGTCCAGTTCGCATCGAGCTGCCAGGGCGTGCCCATCTCCTTGCCGAATCGCTCGGTGCCGACGATCGCAGCGAAGAACAGGACCATCTCGGCGACGATGCCGAGCGCGAAGACGTCCGCCCAGCCGCCGTAGTACAGCCAGATGAACTGGCCCGCCATCATGAGCCCGTAGATCCCCAGCAGAGCGCCCACGTAGTGGGAGAACGCAGCATCGAGCTGGCGGTGCCGGTAGATGTACTCCATGAGATAGATGAACAGCACGATCATCGTCGCGCTCGAGAGATAGACGCTGAACGCGACCCACCCTCCGAGGGCGAGCGCCGTAGGGGAGAGGAACATGATGAGGGACTGGAGGAGCAGCACGCGGTACAACCCCGCGGAGATCCGATCCCGCAGGAAGTACGTCGTCAGGGCCATCTCGGCCGACATCGTGAACAGGAACCAAGGGGAAGTCGCGACGCCCGTCAGCACGTCGAGGATCCCGCCGCTCAGCGCGGGCCCCGCCGCCAGTTGGAACGTGGCTCCCATCACGAGCTCGTTGCCTAGAACGAGGGCCACGACGGCGGCGATGAATCGGTAGGGATGGACGATCGGCCGGGCCACGAACCGGTCGCCCTCCTCGACGCGTTGCTTGACCTCTTTGAGGTAGGTGAGGAAGAACGGGATGACGCTGATCGACATCAACGCGCTCCCGAGCCAGAGACCTTCGATGATCGACGAGGGGCCCGGGGCGACGAAGTAGAGCAGCGCTCCGGCGAACATCGCGACCATCATCGCGAGGAGGAACGTCACGACCGACGCGTTGACGGGGGTCTTTGCCTCCGAGGCCCACTTGATGAGGACCGCCGTCACGTAGGCCATCAACGCGCCGATCCCTGCGAGGATCGCATACGCGGCGATCATCGGGATCCGCTCCGGGCGCCGTTCCTTCGGGCCACTCCGTTCATCCTCGTCGCGCTACGGGCTCCGCATCCCACCCGCCGAGGCGGCGGGGGGCGGGCTCGCCGGGGAGTCGATGACGACGAGGCGAGCGGAGGGCCCGGGCGAGGAGGGCGGCCCGAGGGGTGCGGCGGTGGAAATCGGGGCGGGCGATCCTGCACCCACCCAGCCTGCGGACCACTCGAGGGGTTGGAAGGCGCGAGTGGGGAGGAGGGCGAACGCGATTGCGAAGCCGCCCACGAGGAGGTACTGGAATCCCCAGCGCAGTGCGACGGTGAGGCCGTCGGTCGTCAGGGGAACGACCGCACCCCAGCCGGCCGGGAGCCCGAGCATCCCGAGGATCTCGTTGCCGAGACCGTAGATCCCCCAGCTCGAGATGGGCGGCGGAACCCACGTGACCAGACTGAGCCCGGCGACGAGCAGGGTCGCTCGCAGTACGAGCGACCAGGAGCGAGCGATCGTCTGGAGACCGCGGTGGATCGCCGAGGGGAACAGCGCGACCAAGATCGCGAGGAGGGCGGGGAGCTGGTACTGGATCCCCCAGGAGAACCAGATCGCCGCGGAGGCGCTCTGCGGTGGGATGGTGATCCAATCCGCGACCATCGCGAGCGACCAGGTAATGCCGCCTACGAGCAACGCGACCCGCAGGATCGCCCCAACGACGAACCTACGGTCGAGCGGCGCGGCCGCGGCGAGCGCGGGGGTGTCCCTGCCGACCCCGGCGCGCGAGAATATCCCCCGCGTCACGAATAGGAGCTGCTCTTGGGCGATCAGCGCGATCCCCATGACCACGACCTGGAACAGGCTCAGGTACCAGCTGTTCGCGACCAGGGTGTAAGTGGTGCTGCCGGTCGTCTGGGCCACGGCACCGATCCCCGCGGCGGCCGCCGCACCGGTGGAGCAACAGGCTCCCAAGGTCACCAGCGCGATCATGGCGGGAGTGAGCCCCACTCCCGAGCCGATGGCCGTGGAACGCGCCGCCCCGCTTCGGCGCATTCGAACGAGTTCGACCGCCAAGAGGACCGCGGCCGAGATGCCGATCCCCACTCCGATCGAGACGAAGATCATCGTCCATGTCGGCAGGAACGGGAGGTCGAGCACCCCCCAGCCTCCCACGACCAGGATCCCGGGGTAGTTCCACCACTGCGGGTTCGTACCGGGGCTCCACAAGATCTCCGCGTACGGCGCCACGTGGAGCGGGGTAAGGATCAACATCTCCCCGACCCACATGGAGACCAGCGCGAACACGACCGCGAAGAACGCTGCCATCATTCGACCATGGCGTTCGCGCACGAATCGACGGGTTTCGCGCAGGGTCAGGATGGCAAGCAGGCCATGGGATGGAGCCTCGTCTACCATTCTCTTATCGGACTGAGGAATCGCTTAAGAGACCCCGGTCCGGACTCTGCCCAGCATCCCCTCCGGCGGCCGGCCGTCTTCTCCCGGGGAGAGGAAGATGGCGAGTCAGCGGCCCCGCCGTAGGCTCGCCGGGGCCGAGAGCATTGGGAGCTCCAGCTCGGCGGCCGGGATCCCCGCCAGTCCTGCCGGCCGGTAGGCGCCGTAGTACGGGATCCGGTGCGTGATGACCCGGCGAAGCGCGTCCCGGACCGCGTCATCCCCAAGACCGCGGGTCGGGATCAGGTCATCGTTGCGGTTGAGGCAACCCTTCAGCTCCCCGCGGTGGGTCACGCGGATCCGGTGGCAGTTCGCGCAGAACTCGGCGTTGCCCACCGGATCGACGAGCTCGACCTCGGCGCCTTGGAACAAGTACACGCGTCGGTGGTGCATCTCCCGGACGAGCACTCGGCTCGCGTGGGTCTCGAGCCAGCTCTTCACCGCCGCGATATCGACCATCCACTCGCGGTGGGCGACCAGTTCCGGCATGAACTCTATCAACTGGAGTCGGAGCCCGTCCTCGGACCCGACGTAGTCGATCATCGCCGGAATGTTCTCCAGGGTCGACCGGAAGACTACCATGTTGAGCTTCACCGGCTTGAGCCCCACGCGCAGGGCCTCGCGGACGCCCCGAAGCACCGGGGCGAGAGCTCCCCCTCGGATCGACCGGAACTGATCCGGATCAAGTGAATCGACGGAGACGTTCACCCGCTTGAGCCCCGCGTCCCGCAGGGACTCCGCGCGGCGCTCGAGCATCGCGCCATTCGTCGTCAAGGAGACGTCGGGGATGTGCCGGACCGTCCGATCGACGATGGCCTCCATGTCCGGCCGGACCAACGGCTCTCCTCCAGTGAACTTGACGGCCCGGATCCCGAGCTCCCGGGAGAGGCGCACCAGTCGCGCGATCTCCTCCAGGGTCATCTCCCCCGGATCCCGATGCCCGGCGCGGGTGGTCGGGCCCTGGCCCTCGTCGTGACAGTACACGCAGGAGAAGTTGCACCGCTTCGTGACGCTGATCCGGATATCCGTGACCTCGCGTCCGAAGGCGTCGCTCAGCATGCGATCGGGAGTAGGGTGGGCGGTCATATAGCCCACGGAAACCCGGCGCGACACCCGCCCATCGCCCGAGCCGCATCGTGGCGGGCCGATCTCAGAGCCGGCCGGCCCGACGGAGGATGGCGGAGGATCGTGAGCGGCCGGCGGACGCTAAGTGCGGCAGGCCCCTTGGTTCCCGCGCCGAGGCCAAGGCTCACCGGGTCGCGGGGCCGAGCGCAGAGGAGGATCGATGCCGACGGACGAGCACTCCCGCTACGAGCGAACGCCCATTCCCGAGGAACCCGCGCGCGACCGCGCCGCGAGCTTCATCGAGATCCGGCACCCGTACCTCCCGGACGATGCGGTCCTCGAGGCCCAGCGTTGCCTACAATGCGCGATGCCGTACTGTGTGCAAGCTTGCCCCATCGACCAGGATGCGCGCGGGTACATCCTGCGGATCGCCGAACGCAAGTTCGACGAGGCCGCCCTCGTGGTCCTGCGGGAGAACCCTCTCGGAACGACCCTGTGCAAGGTCTGCTACCACTTCTGCGAGGATGCCTGCATCATGCACGAGCGGGGCGTCCCGATCGCGATCCGTCAGCTCAAGCGGGCGGCGATGGAGCTGGGAAAGTCGGACCTGTACTACGTTCCCAGCGCCCTGCGCGAGGAGCGTGTGGCGATCATCGGCGCGGGACCGGCGGGATTGATGGCCGCGTGGGAGCTCGGGCTGCGCGGATACCGCGTCACCGTGTTCGAACAGCAGCCGTACATCGGCGGGCAGGTCGGCGAGATCCCGAAGTACCACATGGACGGCTACGAAATCGAGGTGGACGCGGGGCGGTTCCGGGACCTTCCTGTGACCTTCGTCATGGGGAAGAGGATCGGAACGGATGTGACGATCGAGAGCCTGCACGCCGAAGGGTACTCGGCGATCTATCTCGCGGTCGGCACCTCCGACCACAAGGCGCTCGGCATTCCCGGTGAATCCCTGCCGGAGGTGTACGGGGCCATCGATCTTCTCAAGGATGTGAACAAAGGCCCACCGGTCTCGGTCGGTGCGCACGTCGTCGTGATCGGAGGCGGGGATGTCGCGATGGACGCCGTGCGCTCCGCCTTGAGGCTCCAGCCGCAGAAGGACGTGACCGTCGTGTACCGGCGGACCCGGGACAAGATGCCGGCGGGGCACGAGGAGTCCGACGAGGCGGAGGAAGAGGGGGTCCGCTTCCTCTACGAACTCAGCCCCGTGGAGATCCTGGGGACCGATCACGTGGAGGGGATCGTCGTCCGTAAGACGAAGCTCAGTGCGCCCGGCCCATCGGGTCGGCCCTCGGTCGTCCCGGTTCCAGGTTCGGAGAAGACCATCCCGTGCGACATGGTCATCGTCGCGGTCGGTGAAGCTCCCGTCCTCGCGGGGTTCCCCGACGCTCTTGATCTCCGATTCGGCGCGCAGGGCTGGCCCGAGGGCAAGAACCCGGACTCGATGACGGGGATCGAAGGGATCTTCGCCTCGGGAGGGAAATCGGTCGTGCACGCCATGGCGGCCGGGACGCGCTCCGCGAAGGGCATCGATGCCTATCTGAGCCGCAAGGCCGGACGGCCCCCGATCCCGCGCCCGGATCCTTTCGGGAAGGAAGACCCTCCCGCCCTGCCGAGGGGCTACGGGGCTCCGACCTGGACCCCGTAGCCGCTCCACCCATTCCCACCGGGATCGGCATATCGGCCGGGGCTCCTGCCTCGGTTCGTGGATCCCCGGTGCGGCTCATCTGCTCCGGCATTCGGGTGCGGGACGTCACCCGGTCGATGCGATTCTACGAATCGATCGGGTTCCGGGTCGTCAAGCGAGGATGATTCGCGCACGGCGGCAAGTACGTCCACCTCGTCGTTCCGGGCTCTACCCACCGCATCGAGCTCAACTACAACCCCCGAGGCTCAAGATTCGCCGATCTCCATGGGAGCTGGGGTTCGGTTTCGCGCCCTTATCCGCCCGTTCGCTATCCGTTTCGTCGAGGACGTTCATGAAGTGGGTGACCCGAGAGAAGGCCCGAGTCGATCGAATCGCATGCCCGTGGCTGATCCGAAAGTTCATCGATCCTCGAGCGGAGTTCCTCTACGTTCCGAAGGAGAAGGTCGCGGAAGTGGCCGCGAGGGAAGGCGCCACCCCGTTCGACGTGCCGGGGGTGGAACTTCACCACTACGAGGAGGGCGGAAAGGAGTACGTGAGCTTCGATGCGATCATCCGGAAGTACAAGCTGACGGACCCGGCACTGCTCGAGCTCGCCAAGATCGTTCGGGTGGCCGATGGGGGATTCGGGCAGGAACCCGAGGCGGCCGGGCTCGAAGCCGCTGCCACGGGGTTCCGTATGCTCGCGCACGACGACCTGGAGAACCAACGGCTCCAGTTCCCACTGTACGACGCTCTCTACACCTACTGTCAGTGGAAGGTCGACCACGGCGGGACGCTCGAGCATACGGGTGCCCCCTCGACCCCGTGATGCGGGCGGGGACCTCCCTCGCGCCGTTCCCGGGGGACCTATTGTGAGCCGTCGGGAGTAAGTCGATGCCGTCAGAAGCACCCGAGGAACTGGACTCGCCCGCTTCCCGGCGGGACCAGCTCCTTCTGATGGGAGCCCGGACCGCGCGGGGGTTTGGTGCGGGAGCCCTTTCGATCGTCATCGCCCTCGACCTCGCCGGCGCGGGGTACTCCTCCTTTGCGATCGGGCTCCTGCTCGGTCTCGCCTTAGGCGGCGCGGCCGGCTGGGCTCTCCTGGTTCCGCGCCTCGAGCTGCGTTGGCCGCGTCGTCGGGTGTTCGCGCTGTCGGCCGCCGCCCTCGCCGCCGGCGGAGTGCTCCTGTGGATCGACATCGGAAACCCCGTCATCGTGCTCGCGGCCTTCCTGCTCGGCGGGATCGTCGCCGGCGGGGCCGACGTGAGCCCGCTCGGAGCGCTGGAGCAAGCCTCCCTCGCGGGTACCACCGGACATCGGCAGAGGACGCAGACCTTCGCCACGTACAATCTCCTGGGCTACGTCGGGGTCGCCTTGGGCGCGCTCGCCGCGGGCCCGCTCTACGGCGTGAACACCTCGGTGTTCCCAGGACTTCCTTCGGGCCCTCACGACGCGACGTTCCTGTTCTATGGTCTGCTCGGGCTCATCCTCGTGCCCGCCTACCAGGCCCTCTCGAGCGATGTCGATCGCGAGGCGGCGGCCGGTCGACCCTCCCCGCTTTCCCCGTCCAGTCGCTCGACCGTCTACTCGCTCTCGGCGCTGTTCGCAGTCGATGCGTTCGGTGGGGGGCTCATCGTGAACAGCCTCGTCGTCTTCTACTTCTCGACCCGGTTCCACCCGTCGGTCGACGCTCTCGGGTTCGTCTTCTTCGCGAGCAGCCTGGCCGCCGGGGCGTCGCTGATCCTCGCGGTCCCCCTCGCCCGACGCATCGGGCTCGTCAACACGATCGTGTTCAGCCACATTCCTTCGAACATCTTCCTGATCGCGGTCGTCTTCGCTCCGACGTTCCTCGTCGCATCGATCCTCTGGATCGCTCGAGCCACCCTCTCCCAGATGGATGTCCCCACGCGCCAGTCCTACGTCCAGGCCGTGGTGCCGAGGGAGGACCGCGCCGCCGCGGCGGGCTACACGACCGCGGCCCGCGGCTGTCAAGCGCTCGGTGCTCCGGTCACCGGAGCGTTTCTCGCGGCCGGTGGGCCATGGCTCAGCGCTCCCTTCGCACTCGCGGGATCTGTGAAGATCGGGTACGACCTCGCGTTCTACTCTCGATTTCGGCATCATCGGCCCCCCGAGGAGGGCTCCCCTCCGCCGGGGGACCGATCGCGAGCGCCCACCGGGAACCCACCGGCGGAGGAGCCGGGAATGCCACGCCGCCCGCAGCGGGCGTCGGGCGCGGGGAATGCGAACCCGAGCGGGACCGGAACCTAGGGGCATCGCTGGGCCTGCGCGGAGATCGCGATTCCGCGGAGGGTTCGACGAGCTATTCCCCCCATCGGTCCGGCCCGCGCTGGGGTGCCCGGTTTCGAGCCTTGCCCGGCGGACCCAGAGAGGCGCTACCCGACGGCGGTGCGCGAGGCGCCGTTCGAACGGGGCAGGGCATCCTCGGGAACGGAAGGCTCGGTCTCGAGTTCGAACACGGAGTGGACGATTCCGAACGCACGCTCCATTCGCTCCCGGAGCTCGGCCGTGACCTCAGAAGCTTCGTGCATGGGCATGTTCTCGACCCGGACGTGCGCGGTCATGCACACGAGGGTCGGACAGACCGCCCAGATGTGAACGTCATGCACTCCGCGAACGCGAGGCGTGGCGAGGATCGATTCGGTAACGACCGGGAGGGAGACCCCCCGCGGCACGCGCTCGGTGAGGACCGCCCAACCTCCCTGGAAGATCGGGATCGACTCGTAGATCAGGATCGCCGCAACGACAAGCGTGACCGCACCGTCGATCCATACGGTCCCCGGGGAGAGCACGAGGATCGCCGCGTCCGCGATCAGGGCCGCGGTGATCGCGATATCGGTGCCGAGGTGGACGAGCACGCTGCGGACGTTGAGGTCCCGGGCCGCGCGGGGGATCCGCCCGAGGTAGACCGCGGAGGCCGAACGCAGTGCGAGGGTGGGCACGGCCGCGAAGAGGATCCAGACCGGGTCGATCGGGCCGAGCAGGGACGTCCGATTGACGAGTTCCAGGATCGCAGGGTACGCGAAGAGGACCCCCGCCGCCAGGATGATGAACGCGTTCAAAATCGCAGCGAAGACTTCGAGGCGGTGCGATCCGAACGTATGGGCGTCCGTCCGCCCCCGAGCGGTCCCGGCAAGGGCGAGATACGAGATCGTGAACGCGAAGATGTCCGGGAGGTCGTGCACCGCATCGACGGTCACCGCGAGGCTCCGGCTCAACACGGCGCCGATCGCTTCGAACCCTAGGACGACGATCGCGAGGACGAGCGCGACCAAGAGGCCCCGCAGGATCCGCTGCGAGGCTTCCGACTCCCCGTGGGCGTGCTCGGTCACGGCCCGACAACGTTCGGCAGGACGCTTAAGCGAATCGTCTACGCGGAATCGCGGCGGGTCAAATCGAGGTTAGGGATCGACATAGGGGTGGCCGGTGACGAGTCTAGGACCGACGCGGTCGACTTGGACCGGTAGCGCCCGGTTCGAGTCGGGTACTCGGGAAGGAGAGACTACATCCACGGGTCCGTGAGGGTACCTTGGGGTGCCACTCTTGCGGCCACACCGATAGGGGGAACCGGAACGGGGAGGTGTTCTGTTGCCGAGGATGTGGCTTCACCGGCAACGCGGACGTCAACGCCGCGAAGAACCTCCTGATACGGTTTAGGGGCCGAGAGCCCACCCCCGCCCGAGCCTACGGTCCGGGCTTCCAACCGGGAGGTGGGGCCTAAATGTCTACGCCGAAAGGAACGGTCACTCAGACCCTGGGAGCAACTCGAATCCGGCCTGCCGGAAGTCGGAGTCGAATCCAAACGCGAGCCGGATCCCGAGCGCCTGCATGGTCACAAAGCTCAGACAGTCGGTCAGACTCCAGCGCTTATCGGGGCGACTGAGAAGAGTGTCCCAGGCGGTCCAGAATCGATCGGGAGTCGTCCAGACGACTTGGACGCTCTCGCTCGCGGTCAGGATTCCGCGGAACTCTCGGACGAGGTGGCCCGGACCGCGTTGCCGCAGGTAGGTCACGGCCTCGTCCAGCACATAGTCGGTAGTTACGAGGCGGCCGTGGACGCCACGGGCAAGCTCCCCCTGGAACGCACGTGCCCGCCGATGGAATCCGTCCCGTTGGTCCAGCAACGCGATCCACGCGCCGGAATCGATGAATATCATCGCTTCCGGTGGTAGAGCAGCTTGTCGTGGTCGCGGGACCCCCAGGTTGTCTTTCCACTCACCCGAATCAGCGGGAAGGAGTGGAACACCGGATCCTGAGGGTTCACCCGGTCGGGCAGAAGGTGGGCACGGAGTGCTTCGCGCGCGACCTCCTTCATGGTCTTTCCCTCGGCTGCGGCCCGATGTCGCAGGAGCTGGTACTCCTCCTCACCCACCGCGGTCTGCACGAGTTTCATGGTTCATGTTACATGTAACATGGTCTATATGACCTGGAGGACCCGTCATTCGATGCGGGTACACGGCGCAGATTCACCCCGCTCTCGCGGTGGGTCGTCGAACCTGCGCCGACCTCCTCCGGCTCACGGCGACATCAGCGCGAAGGGGTAATGCGATCCCAAGCAGGCTCGCCTCGGAACACAGTGTCCCGACGACCGTACGAATGGACACGGGGGGATTTGAACCCCCGACCTCTGCTTTGCGAAAGCAGCGATCTTCCGCTGATCTACGTGCCCGCAGTCGCGGAGGAGGACGTGGGCCCCTTAAGAATTGCCCGTGCGCGTGGACCTTCCTACAATCCCGCGCTACTTCGGCGCCGACGGCTCGCCCCGGAGGAGGCGCGTCCATGCGACGAAGGCGACCAAGAGCGCCCGCACGTGCTCCCGCGCATCCGAGTCCGTCAGATTCCCCTGCGCATCGAACTTCTTGGAGTTGAACGTCACCTGCACCTCGGGCTGGGAGAGCGGATGCATGTTCAGCGTGACGAACGACTGGCGCAAGTGCAGCTGGGCCCGGCCCGTGCCCATCATGCCCACCGAGGCCCCGATCATCGCCACGGGTTTGTCCGGCCAAACGTTGTCGGTCGGGGGCCGCGATGCCCAATCGATCGCGTTCTTGAGGACGCCGGCAACACTGTAATTGTACTCGGGCACCGCGAAGAGGATGGCGTCCGCCGCGCGGACTTTCGACTTGAACGATCGCACCGCATCGACCGGGGCAAGCTCCTCGTCCTGGTTGTACGGTGGGATCCCATGCAAGGTGACGATCTCGAGCTCGGTGTCCGGCGGCAGGACTCCGGCTGCCGCTCGCAATAGCCCGGTGTTCGTGGAATGCGTACGCAGGCTACCGGAGATCCCTAGGATGTGCACGGTGCTCGGCATCGCGTCGTCCTCGGGAGCAGGAGAGACCCGCGGGTTTTAACCCCGGCCCCTGCCACGAGATCCGGCGCAGAGACGGGCGCTGTCGATTCAACATACCGCGAGCGCGGCGGACGTGGCTCGCGGCGGCGACCGGTCGGTCCCGTCGCTCGCCGTGGACGGGCCCGACCCGGGACCCGCCGGGCGGCTCGACGAGGTAGGGGGAGCGCGGGGGGGAGCCGTGCGGCGGATCGCGACCACCAGATGATCGTCGGCATCGTACCGGAAGAGTTCCGCGTACCGTCCCCAATTGACGATGTTCTGGACGACCTCATCGGACGGGGCCGTCGTGAACTCGACGAGGCGCAGGAGCTCGGAATCGGTGAGCCGGTGCCCCGGTGCGCTCTCAAGGGCGCGCATGAGCGTTCGGAACAGAGTGGTGCGGCGCAACTGGTCCCGCACGACGGCCTTGCGTTCCCGGATCGTCCCGGCGAGGAAGCGGCGTCCGGTATCCGTCAGCGTCGAGCGGCCGTCGTTCACCTGGACGAAGTCGAGCGCCTCGGCGAAGTCGAGCGACGGAAGGATCTCGTCGATCTCCAGGTCGAGGTCGTCGGCGAGGCGAGCGACGTCCTCGTCCCCCTTGTGGGAATCCAGCAGTACCAACAGGCCCGTCATTTCGCTCGGGGAACATTTGGGATAGGTTGTCGGCACGGTCGCTCTCTACAGACTGGTGTGTCTACGGAAAATTGGTCTATAAGGATTCGTGCTCGGGCGCTCCGGTACTCGGTGCGCTCGGCAGGGCTGTCCCCTTCGCCGCAGGTCCGTTCGGGGCGCTGGGTCCTTCCGTGATGAGGGAGTAGACCCGGTCCGTCAGCTCGTAGAACGCCTCCGACTTGCGGTCCCGGGGCCGCGGCAACTCGACCCGGACGTCCGCGAGAACGTGCGCCGGTCGGTGCGACAGGACGAGGACCCGATCGGCGAGGAGGATCGCCTCCTCGATGTTATGGGTGACCAGCAGCACGGCGTCCGGGGGCAGCTGCGGGTCCCTCCACAGCTGCAGAACCTCCTCTCGGAGCCCCTCGGCGGTGAGCGGGTCGAGGGCGCTGAACGGTTCATCCATCAACAGGACGGCCGGCTCGACCGCGAGCGCCCGCGCGAGCCCGACCCGCTGGCGCATGCCGCCGGAGAGCTCGCGCGGGTAGGCCTCCTCGAACCCCACGAGCCCGGTCACGGAGATGTACCGCTCGACCGACGCGGCCGTGCGGGCGCGATCCCAGCCGAGCGCCTCCAGCCCGAAGGCCACGTTCTGCTGGACGGTGAGCCACGGATAGAGCGCGAAGTTCTGGAAGACCATCGCCATGCCCGGGATGACGCCCTGGACGGGGCGATCCCGAAAGCGGATCTCCCCGGCGGTCGTGCGATCCAGCCCCTGGACCAGGCGCAGGAGCGTCGACTTTCCGCACCCGGACGGCCCGACGATCGCCAGGAAGTCCGAATCCGCGACGTCGAAGGAGATGTCCTGCATGATCATCATGGTCCCGTGGCGGCCGGGATAGCTCTTGTCCACGTGCTGGACCTGGATCAGCACCATCGGTCCGCTCCCTTCCCTTGCGCGCGTCCTCAGTCGTACCGGTACCGGTCGATCGACTTTCGGTACAGCGGTTTCCATATGAGTTCGTTGATGGCGATCACGGTCGCGACCAGGACGAGCAGGGCCGCGGTCATGAGCGGCAGCCCGAGCCCGTTCGGCTCGGCATAGCCTAGATCGATCTGCTGACCGATCCCGAAGACCTGGAACAAGTGGCCCGGTCCGCCCTGCAGGTACTCCGCGACGATGAGCGTGTTCCAACCGCCTCCGAATGCGGTGATCGAGCCGGTCACGAGGGCGGTGAGCGTTCCGGGCAGGACGACGCGTCGGAACATCTTGCGTCGATCGAGACCGAAGGAGCGCGCCGCTTCCTCCAGGTCCGGTGGGACCGAGCGGATCCCCGCGAGCAGATTGAAGAACAGATACCAGATCATCCCGGTCATCAGCATCAGGAGCGCCGCTCCCTCCGGAGTGATGTACGGGACGAGCTGGAAGATGATCACCGGAAAGAGCGCGGTGGCGGGGAAGGAGGCGATGATCTCGACCATCGGCAACCCTCCCCGTGCCGCGCGGGGACTCCGCGCGAGATACGCGGCCAGCGGGAGCGCGATCGCCAGGCACAGGAGGTAGGCCGTCACCACCCGAAGGGTGGAGGCGCCCATCGCCAGCGGAAGGAGCACGATCTGGCCGCGGACGCTCGGCGCGATCGTGCCGGAGAAGACGTCATACACCGCGACCCCGAGCGCGATCAGCATGAGCCATACGATCACGAGGAGCGTTCCGAGCGCCACATAGTGTACGGCGGTCCGGACGAACGGCTTGCGCGCCCGTTCCCGCGTCGCGCGAGAGGTGAACGCCGCCAGCTGGACGAACGGGGAGCTCATCCGTGTAACCCCCGAGCGGACCCCCCGGGTGACGTAGGCCGCGGCCCGCCGGAACCGTCGCGGTCCCTCCGTCGTGCGCTCGGCGATCGATTGGCCCGCCGATGTTTGGTCGTATCGGAACCGTTCGGCCCATCGTCCGAGCGGGCGCCAGACCCCAATGTCCAGGAGCACGATGAGGACGATCAGCGGGAGGAGGCCGGCGAGGAACGCGCCCGCTCCCCCACCCGAAGCGGCGATCGACAGATAGCTGCCGATCCCCGGAAGCGGGCTCGTGCCGCTCGTCGTAAAGATCTCGGCCTCCACGAGGAAGAACCAGCCGGCCGTCCAGGACAGGACGGAGTTGTACACGAGACGGTTCACGGTCGCGGGCAGGACGACCCGGCGCAGGCGTTGGAAGCCTCGGGCGCCGAAGGAATCGGCGGCCTCTCGGAGCTCGTTCGGCAGGGTCTTCAACGATTCGTACACGCCGAAGACCATGTTCCAGGCCATGGAGGTGAAGATCAGGAAGATCGACGCGAGGTTCTCGCCGACCGGGCTACCGGGGGTGAGCGCGACGAAGAAGACGATCGCCACGGGAAAGAACCCGAGGATCGGCACGGACTGCAGGATGTCGAGGACCGGGATCATCACGCGTTCCCCGGTCCGATGGGTCGAGGCGTAGTAGCCGTAGGCGAGCGCGAAGCCCAGCGACAGGCAGTAGGCGATGAGCATCCTCGTGAACGAGAAGCTCAGATCGGCCGTCGCGGTCGGGAGGTTCGATAGGAAGCCCGAACCGTTCAACCCGAAGGAATAGACCGCGAGCGGGATCGAGATGACCGCGATCGCCCCATAGACGACCGCGGCCCGGCGCACGGTGGGATCGTTACGCGTCGATGTGCCGAGGGGCGGGAGGCCGCCCGGCCCGGAAGTCTCGGGTTGCTGCATGAGGTCTCCCGGGCATGGCCCGAAGTCGGAGGCTCCTCGGCGTATTTGTGCGGTTTGGTCGAACCGGGGTCCGAGGCCCGAGCCGCCGCGCGCCCGCGAACTCCGCGAACGGCAATCTTATCAACGCGGCCCCACTCGCATATCCGTAGCCCCGTAGTGTAGTGGCCAATCATGCGGGACTCTGGATCCTGCGACGCAGGTTCGAACGCCGAGTGGGTCCGCGAATCCACGCGCCGGAAATCCTGCCGGGGCTACTCCGAATCCTCACGATATCCATGGTTGCGGGGGTGCTCCAGTTCGGCCAATCCGTTCGGGACCATCTCGAACGGGGCTCGCGAGGCAGGGCTTAGGACCCTGTTGCCTAGGGCATTCGCCGGTTCAAAGGGAGGCCCGACGCACGGCGCCGGTCTCCGGAACTTCCGGCCCCCCGCATCCGACCCCACGCGGCCACCGTCTCGGTGAGCCCGATGGAGAGGATCGTCGGCCCCGCCGAGATCCTTTGCCTCTCCGCCGAACACGCGGACCGTCTGTTCGATCACCTGGAGGACGCCGTGCCCACCCGGCCGACGCTGTTCGATCTGTCGTCCCTCCGAGGGGACGAAGCGATCGTCTTCGGGGACTCCCATGGGGATTGGCGCACGGTCGAACGGGTCGTCGACCGGTACGAGGACCCGGCACGGCGACGGCTCCTGATTGGGCTCGGTGATTACCTCGATCGCACGATGGAGGATTGCGGAGCGGGCTCCGTCGCGAGCGCGCTCTACCTGCTCCAGCTCGCGGCGCGGGACCCGGATCGGGTCGTGCTCATCCAGGGAAACCACGAGACCGTACGAACGATCCCATTTAGCCCGGAATCCGTCCGGGGGGAGATCCGCGGACTCTGGGGAGACGATCCCCGACGCTACGAACGGCTGATCGACCTCATGGGACGCGGTCCCCTCGCGGCGTTCCATCCGGCGGGACCGTACCTGGCTCACGCCGGCATTCCCACGGTGGTCGCCGGGAACGACTGGAAGGCCGACTTCGATCGGGTGGACGAGCGATTCGTCGCCGAGATCACGTGGACCGATTGCGCGGCCTCCCGCAATCGACGAGGAGGCGTGGACCCGCTCGACGAAGCGCGTCTGACCGCGTTCCTCGCGCGCGCGGGTCTGACCTTCATGTTGCGCGGCCACGACCCGGATCTCACCGGTCGCCCCGTGTTCCACGAGCGTTGCCTCACCCTCCACACGACCCGCGTGTACGAACGCTTCGGCGGCGTGATCTACGCGCGGATGCCCCTCGATCGACCCCGGATCACGCTCGCGGACGTCCGCGTGGAGCACGTCGAGACCGAGGGAAGGCGCTACCCGGCGCCGGGGCTCGCTCCCGAACGCGGGCCGGCCCGCTAGGGAGCTCCCCGGCTATCGCTGCCGACACTCGGCGGCGCGCGCTTGGGCAGGTACTCTCCCCGACGCTGGCCCGTGACCGCGTAGATCGTCTTCTCTGCGATCTTGCACGCGTGGTCCGCGATCCGCTCGAAGTGTCTCGCTACGAGGAGCTCGTTCGCGATGCGCTGCGTGACGGACGGGTCCGTACGCAGTTCCTGGATGACGATGCGATAGACCGAACGGTTCATCTCGTCGACCTGATCGTCCAGATCGAAGATCGAGCGGGCGAGGTCCCCACGGTCGTTGGCCAGGGCGTCGAGCGCCTTCGCGACCATGCCCTCCGCCAGCCCATCCATCGATCGAAGCAGCTCTCGCAGCTCGTCCTTGTCGTAGGCGCCCTCCGGCGAGGTGAGCCACGCGATGTCGAAGCCGTACCTACCGATCCGGTCGAGGTACGTGATCACCTTGAGGACCGCGGTGGCCTCCCGGAGATCCGGCCCCATCGGCTGGGTCTTCACGATGAAGGCGACCGCCTCCCGCTCGACGTCCTGGTCGAACCGGTCGAGGCGGGCATCGCGGTCGATGACCGATTGCGCGAGGGGCAGGTCGCCGCGCTCGAACGCGAGCCACCCATCGTGGACCATCCCGAGCGCCCACTGCCCCATCTCGATGGCGTGTCCTTTCATCTGCTTCACTTCCACGTCGTGGCCGCGGGGCTCCGCCGCCGGACGGCTTCCGTTCTCGTTCATCCGAACCTTCCTGTGATGTACTCTTCCGTGAGCTTCTCTTTGGGTCGCTCGAACAGTTCCTCCGTGGGTCCGACCTCGATCAGCCGTCCTTGGTAGAAGTACGCCGTTCGATCGGACGCCCGCGCGGCCTGGGCGACGTTGTGCGTCACCAGGATGATCGTGATCTCGTGGCTCAGTTCCTCGAGGGTCGCCTCGACCCGCTGGGTGGAGGCTGGGTCCAGGCTCGACGTCGCCTCGTCCAGGAGCAGCACGCGCGGCCGCACCGCGAGCGCGCGCGCGATGCACAGGCGCTGCTGTTGGCCTCCCGAGAGGGAGAGCGCCGGCTTGTCGAGGCGGTTCTTGACCTCCTCCCACAGGCCGCTGCGTTCGAGCGAGCGTTGGACCTCTTCCTCCACGACGTCCGCCGGCTCGTGCTCGAGCCGCAGGCCGAAGGCGACGTTCTCGAAGACGCTCATCGGGAAGACGGTCGGTCGCTGGAACACCATCCCGATCCGGCGGCGCACCAGGACGGGGTTGATACCCCTCGCGTAGATGTTCTGCCCGAGGTAGAACACCTCCCCACTGACGCTGAGCCCGGGCGACGTTTCGGTCATCCGGTTGAGGGTGCGCACGAAGGTCGTCTTCCCGCAGCCGGACGGTCCGATGATCGCGGTCAGGGACCGGGGCGGGAAGTCGATGGTGATGTCGGTGAGGATGGCGTGCTGCCGCGCCCGCACTCCAAGCCCCCGAGTGGCGAGGACGGTCCCATCGTTGGAAATGGGAGGTGGAGCGCTCATACGAACAGCCCCGCGAGTCTCGTCTGGTAGCGCCATGCGACGATCCGGACGATGATGTTGATGACGATCACGATCATCAGGAGGAGGAACGCGGCCTGGAAGGCGAGGGTGACATCGGCCGGGAGCGGGCTCGTGTACTCCGCGTAGATGACGTAGGTGAGGTAGGACGCGTAGGAGAACGGTCCTGTCGGCGCGAGGGCGCTCGGCTGGACGGTGACGATCACGGTCGCGGTCTCCCCGATGCCGAGCCCGAGGGCGAGGAAGATGCCGTTGAGGATCTGGGGCGTGACGATGGGCCGGGCCACGCGCAGGATGTAGTCGATCGGGCGTGCCCCCGCGCCGAGCGCGGCCTCTCGGATGGTGCGCGGCACGGAGGAAAAGGCAAGGTCCGCCGCGCGGAAGACGTAGGGCGTCATGAAGAACGCCGTCGTGACCGCACCGGCGATGAGGACGAGGCCCCAGCCGAAGTAGAGCACGAACACGACGAACCCCATCATCCCGATGATGATCGCCGGCATCCCGGCGAGCGTGTTGGCGGTCATGCGGACCCACGCGGCCGAGCGCTCGGAGAGGAATTCGGCGGTCGCGATGCCCCCGAAGAGGCCCAGCGTCACCGCCAGCGCGAGCGCGATGACCATGATCCACACGGTGCCCGCGATGGCCGGGAAGAGGCCGAGCGGCTGGGTCGGACCCCCCGTCGTCAAGGTCGCCCAGGTCATCGTCGGAAGGGCCTCTGCGCCGAGCCAGTAAACCATGTCGAGGATCGGGACGATGGCCACGATGAACAGGAGCGGCAACAGGTAGCCGATGTACCGGTCGAAGCCCAGGTTCCATCGGGCGAAACGGCGGCGGGCCTGGGCGAGGTCGGCGAGGCCGACGGGCGCCATCTTCGTCTCCATGCTCGTGGCTACGGCCATCTAGACCACCGTCTCGTGCACGCCCAGCTGCATGACGAACCGCCGAGCGATGATGTTCACCGTGAGCGTGATGGCGGTCAGCAGGATCCCGACCTCGGCGAGCGCGGCGAACTCCTGGGGATTGACGAAGCTCGAGTCCAGGTTCTCGATGATCAGGGCGGAGAGCGTGTTCGTGGTGGAGTAGACGTTCGTCGGGAAGTTCGTGGCCCCTCCGATCAGGAAGGAGACCGCGACCGCCTCCCCGATGGCGCGAGAGAATCCGAGGAGGGCGGCACTCGATATCCCACGGGAACCGTAGCGCAGCGAGACCCGTCGGGTGACCTCCCAGCGGGTCGCCCCGAGGGCGAGCCCGCTCTCCCAGAGCTCTCGCGGCACCGCCCGAAGGGTGTCCCGGATCAGGAGCGTGGAGATGGGGAGGATCATGAGCGTCAGGATGAACACCGTAATGGGGATCCCGAGCCCCGTCGGACTCACCGGTCCCGCGAACCCGGGGAGGAACCCGAGGTTCGCCGCCATCCAGGGCGTCAGGCTCTGCTGGAAGTACGGTCGCAAGATGATGAACGCCCAGAGACCGAACACGATGCTCGGGATGCCCGCGAGGAGATCGACGAACGGGTCGAGGAACCGGGTGGCGATGCGGGGAAGGTAGACCACGGAGGCGATGGCCACGCCGAGGGCGATGAGCATGGCCAACAGGAGGGCCGGGAGCGAGGTGACGAGGGAGCCCACGATGAACGTGGAGACTCCGTAGCTCGATCCCGCGACCCCGGGCGGTTGAACGAGCCAGCTCGAACCGAGGAAATCGAGGACGCTGAAGGGAACCCCGCGGGTCGTCCCGACCATCGCGACCAGGACGATCACGATGATCGCGAGCGGGACGAGCGCCGGGAGCAACTCGAGAATGTGGAGAAGGGCGGAGCCCCCTCCCCCGCCTCCCGACCAACGGCCGGCTGGGGGGCTGGGGGAGGGAGAGGAAGGGGTTTCCGCGTCCGTAGCCGGACGCGGGTCGATCGGTTCGCTCACTCCGGTCTACGCCTCAGCTGCTCACCTGGACCGTTTGCAGCGTCTGGTAGGTCAACGCCACCACGTTGGAGGTCAGTGGTAGGAACCCGAGCGGCGACAGATACACCGGCTGGTTTCCTACCCCGAGCGCCCAGTACAGGAACTGGACCACGTAGTACTGGTGGGACGGGCCCTGCGCGGAACCGGTCGCTTTGATCAGCGTGTACTCCAGGTTCACATCCGGGTAGGGGCTCGGATAGGCCGCCGTCGGCGCCGTTCCGCCTCCGCCTGCGTGCAGGGTGGTCGGACCGTACGGGCTGCCACCCATGATCAGGCTCAGCGCAAGACCGTAGCTCGCGTAGTTCAGCCGGGTCAGGGCGAGGTTCGCGTCCTGGCTGACATTGGCCGAGCTCCAGAGGAGGTAGTTGTTCGGGTTGACTCCGCCAGCCGCCGTGTTGGCGTTGGAGTTGCCGAGCGCCGCGGCGACGAGTCCCTTCGCGATCGAAGCGGCCCGGTAGCTGTTCCCGATGTACGTGATCGAGTTCGGGGTACCGGCGGCCAGCGTGACCAGACCGGCGTTCCCGTTCGCGTACTGGATCTTCGAGTTCAGCGTCCCGCTGAGCTTGGCCGTGCTGTAACCGTGCGTTGCCCAGCCCGCCCACGCCATGTACATGTACGACGTGATCAGGAAGGTATCGCCGCTACCGTCCGACCGGGCGAGCGGCACGATCGCCGCATTCGGCAGTGCGACGCCGGGGTTCGCCGCCTGGATCATCGGGTCGTTCCAGTTGGTGATGTTCCCGTTGTAGATCATCCCGAGCACCGTCCCGTTGATGTTCAGGTGCGCGGTGACTCCGGGCAGATTGTAGAAGACCAGCTGCGAGGAGATCGCCACGGGGATGTTCACGAGGTTCGTCGCGCTCGCATTGGACAGGTACGCATCGGATGCTCCGATGTCGACCAGGCCCGCTTCCGCGTACGACTGCCCGGTGCCGCTCCCCGTACTCGCCGTGCTCAACGCGATCGGTGTGCCGGCGAGCTTCGTGTAGTTGGGGGCCCAGTAGCTGGCCATCAGCGGATAGAGCAGGCTCGACCCCGTCTCCGTGATCGTGACCGCGTTCTTGTTGTTCGACGAGCTGGGAGCGGTGTAGTACCCTACCGCCCAACCCGCGACCACCGCGATGATCGCCACGACGATCACCACGCCGACTCCCGCCGCGGTCATCATCGGACCGCGCCGTCCACCGCCGCTTCGGCGGCTGAGATTCTCCGAGGGGCCGATCCCCCCACTGTTCGTTCCGCTTGGGCTGCTCATCGCCGTTCGTGGCCTCCTACGCTCATCATGGCTCGTGAGGTGAGACGAGCGCCCGAGGGGCTCGCCGAGGTGGGAGAGACCTGCGCGTGATCGAGGGCGACCTCCGCGAGGTCCTGGCCGTAGGCGACGGTCCGCTCCAGGGAGTGGAGCATCCAGCTGAGCGGGACGATCGCCGCGGGGGAGTGAGCCTCTACCGGGTCACGGACCGGGATCAGACGGTCGACCAGGGTCCGAGCCGTCTCTCGAAGCGCGCCGCCGAAGTCGATCTGGACGTTCGCCTGGTCCGCTCGCTGGGTGGAGAGGATCCCGAGCACCGATCGAACGTAGTCGACGGCGCGGCCCTGGAAGTCGGAGAGGAGCGCGAGCTGGGTCTCGGACGGACGGGTCGCTCGCCAGCGTGCGCCGTTGACCCCGATCAGGACGGCGTGGTCGGCGATCCGTTCGAGGGCGCGCGCGGCCTCGAGCCAACCGAGCACGTCCAGCCCGGGGTCGTCTCCAAGAGCGCCGACCCGGCACGACCGCTCTACCGCTCGGTGGACCTCCCAGGCCGCCCGATCGATCGGGTCGTCGAGCGATTCCCAGTCGGCCTCCGAGAGGCTCGAGGGACGGGCGTCCCCGGAGCGCTCGAGCAGCGCGAGCGCACGCTCGCCGAGCCGCTCGGTGAGGGCGGGAAGATCGGCCGGGGAGGGGTCCCCGAGGTTCCACAGGACGAGCCGGCCCCTCCGCTCCTCGCAGGCAGGGTATCCCCCCACGCGGGCGACGAAGGCCGCAACGACGGCCCGCGCCGAGCCGCGGATCCCCCCGCGTTGGAGGACCACGATCTCGTCGACCCCTGAGAGATACGCTCCGACGAGCTCTCGGAAGAAGTGTTCGGGAAGGACGTCCTCATCGAGCTCGATCGACCTCGATGTGAACACGACCGGAGCCATCGAGACGGGCTCCTCCTCTATCGGCGAATCTGGCGGCATGGCGGGGCCCTTCGGTGCCGTACTCCGTCGCACACCGCCCCCCGTCTTCGACTCCTGTGTCATCGGATGGACGACTCCACCGGGTGGTATATAGTAATTCGACTTACTCTACACTTTACTCCATATAACTATATTCCTTAGTGAGCCGACCATAGAGACGCGCACCAAGCTTTTGAACCTGTTTTCCCGCAGGCCGATGACCCCGGAACCCAGGCCTCTACGTCGAGAAGACCGCCCGCTCGGCGGCCCGCATCTCGGCGGGGTCCGGACGGCCCCGGTAGGCGTCCAGGCGAGCCCGATTCACCTCGAAGAAGCTCCGACCGCCCGCGAACCCGTCCAGCAGCTGGCGGGCGGCGGCCTCGTACCCCAGGACGAACAGCGCGGCGGCGAGCGCCTCCGCCGTGTTCAGCTCTCCGATCCGGCCGAAGTGCTGGGGATTGGTGGCCATGAGGAATGGGAGCCGTCGGTGGCCCGAGCGCTTGGAGCCCAGAGCCGGGGCCGCCAGATAGGCACCGCGCTCCCCGAGGACGTTCCAGGAACAGTCGACTCCTAGGACGCCCCCTCGGAGGGCCGTCGCTCGGTCGCGAAGGCTCAACGGGTCGGGGGCGAAGGGATCGAGGATGATCGGATGGGGTCGGAGGGCCCGTTGGGCCGGCGCCGGGAGGGCCAGGGCGTGCTGGAGGAGGCGACGCCCGGTGCAGGCGCGCGGGTGATCGTCCCCGACCACGAGCAGCCAGAGCGTGGGGATCCCGTTAGCGGACGGGTTGGGCGTACTCTCGGAAGATCGCATGCAACTCGCGGGTCATCGATAGCGCGTCCGCCTTCGGGCGCTGCCAGAGGTTCCGGCCGAAGATGATCCCCGTCGCCCCGGCGTCCATGGAATCGCGGACCTTGTGGAGGAGCTCGGCGTCCGAAACCTTCTCCCCACCCGAGACGAGGACCAACGCCCGTCCGGCGCTGTGGACGACCTTGCGGAAGGCGTCCTCGGCCGAGACGTTCAGCGTGTTGTACGGCGGGGGACTCGCCTTGTCCTTCTCGGATCGGACCGGGAAGTTCACCTTGACGATGTCCGCCCCGAGCTCGAGGGCCGTCCGAGCGGCGTAGTCGATCGCGTAGAGACTCTCCTTTCCACCCTTCTGGGCGACCGCGTCGCCCCGAGGGTAGGCCCAGACGATGATCGGCATGCCGAACCGGTCGGCGTCGGCCCGGACCTGGTGGAACTGAAGGAAGTCCCGGTCCTGGGCCGACGAGCCGACATAGACGGTGTAGCCCACCGCGTCCGCTCCGAGCCGAACAGCGTCCTCGACCGTCCCCGTCAGCGGGCTGAACGGCTCGGAATCGGGAGGAATGTTGGTCTTCCCGTTGAGCTTGAGGATCAGCGGGATGTCGCCGGCGTACTCGGCGAAGTGGCGCTGCGCGAGGCCGATATGCAGCGCGATGGCGCTGAACTTCCCCTCGGTCGCGAGCTGGAACTGGTACTCCGGGTCCTCGGCGGCCGGGTTCGAGAAGAAGTCGGCGGGACCGTGCTCGAGCCCTTGGTCGATGGGGAGGACCAGCATCGTCCCTCCGCCGGGGCCGTAGGTGTAGAGCATACGCTTGAGCCGGGCCCGCTTCCCCGGGGAGAGGCTCAGCCGAGAGAACGGGAACCGCGGGGTGCGCTCTCGTGTTCCCGATCCCGTCACCAGGCGCGCTCCGTCGGAGGCACGGCCCTGCGAACTCGACATGCAAACCCCCTCGGTACCGAGCACGGGACACCGCGATTTAACGGTTGGTCTCCCGCCGTCCGCGCATCCCGGACCTCTCGGGAGGACGCGGGCGCACCCTCATAATCGGCCGCGCTGTACGTCGGTCACCGGTCCGTCGGAGAACCCACCGGCCCAGGATGCGACCGCAGGTCATCATCGTCGGAACGATCGTGCTGAACGCGATCCTGTTCGGGGCGAACCTGTACGTAGCGGTCCCCAGTGGGAGCAAAGCCGTCCTTTCCCAGGCGATTTACTCGGTCACGGACCTGGTCGGAGCGCTGCTCCTGTTGTGGGGAACCTACGCATCCCATCGGCGGCCCACGCACGAACACCCGTTCGGGTTCGGCAAGGAGCGATTCTTCTGGGCGTTCGTCGCCTCCCTCGTGACCTTCAGCGTCGCGGGGCTGCTCGTGCTGCTCACGGGCATCCAACAGATCGCCTCCCCCGGCCCGATCACCGAACTCAACTCGGCCCTGGTGGTCGTGGGGCTATCGATCATCGGCAGCTTGGGTGGGATCTACATCACGCTCCGGGAGCTCCGCGTGTCCCGGGAGACCGTCGCGACGCTGATGGAATCCTCCCATCTCGGGCTGAAGGCGATCTTCTACCAGGACCTCGTCAGCATCGGAGGCAGCATCGTCGCGTTCAGCGGGATCCTCGTGGTCGCCTGGTTCCACACGAACGTCGCGGACGGCATCGCCGCGGCGATCGTCGGCGGGATGCTCATCGCGACCGGATTCATCCTCACCGCGGAGAGCCGAGAGCTCCTCATCGGAAAGTCGATCCCGCCCCGGGTCGCGCGCGAGATCCTCGCCTTCATCGAGCGAGACGCTTCCGTGCAGAAGGTCCGCGGCCTCCAATCGATGATGCTGGGCCCGGACGACGTCCTGATCGCGCTCAGGATCAACTTCCCGGACGGCATGACCACCGACCAGATCGAGGCGGCGATCGACCGCGTTTCCCTCGGCCTGCGGCAGGCCTATCCTCAGCTCCGGCACATTGTCATCGAGCCGGAGTCGTGATCGGGAGCTCGCCCGATCGTACCCGCCGCCACTGAAGTACGGTCAACGCGACGAGCGTGGCCGAGATCCCGCCGAAGAACAGATCGAGACCCGGAGTGCCGAGCGCGTCGTACAGTGTGGTGGAGACGGCCAGGCCGAGCACCATCCCGAGGGAGATCGTCAGCGAATAGATCGCCATCGTCGTAGCCCGGGTAAGCGACGCGCTCAGATCGGTCAGCGCCGCCAGGGCCGCCGGACCGTAGGCCAAAGCCGCGATCACCCCGATCCCGGCCGCGGCGAGCAGGACCGGGAGCGGCCCGTACGCGGCGATCAGCCCGGCCGCGAACAGGACGACCACGAAACCCGTGGTTCCAATCCCGAGCAGTCGGATCCGGCCGAAACGGTCGGACCATCTCCCGTAGACCGGTTGGGTGAACACGAGCAGGATGCCCCCGACGCCGATCAACATGGCAAGATAGATCGGCGGGAACCCCTTCGCCTCCGAGCTCGACCCGAGGAACGCGAGGGCCGTTCCGATCAGCATGTAGATCGTGAGCCAAGGCGCGGTCACCCACCAGACCTCCGGCCGTCGGAGGGCCTGCGCAAGGAGGCGGGGGACCCTCGGCCGGCCGCCGACCCACCTCGCTCGACCGCGAGCGGCGAGGAGGAGGAACAACACCCCCGCCGTTAGCACCGCAGCGCTGAGGAGGAACGTCGTCCCGAGCGCGGAGTTCGGGAGGACGGTGAGGGCCACCAACCCGACCGCAAACCCGAGCACCCAGCCGGACAGGTTCATCGCATCGAAGCGGCCCATCTCGAAACCCCGCTCCTCCGGGCCGGAGGCGTCGGCGACGAGCGCGAGGCTGGAAGCGAGGATCGCCCCGCTCGCCACCCCGAAGGATAGGTTGATCGCTCCGAGCGCGATCGCGGAGCGGGTCGTCGAGACGAGGGCAGTGAGGACCGCCGCGATCACCATCCCGGCGAGAAGCACCGGCCACCGTCCCCAGCGGTCGGCGGCCGCGCCGGAGAGGAGCACGGTCGAGAACTCTCCGATCGGGCTCATCGCGATGACGAGGCCCACCGTGCCCAGCGAGGCGCCACCGAGCCCCTGCGACTGGCCGAGGAGGTAGCTCGCGAAGATCGCGGTGGTGATGCCGAAGGCGAACCGGATGAAGAACGTGGCTCCGAAGACGGCGAACAGCGGGCGTGCTTCGGGCCGACCGAGGGCGGAGGGAGCCGCGTCGATCACGAGCTTACGACGGCGCTGCGGGGCGCTCGATCAGCTCGATCCACACATCGTTCGGATCGAGGATGAACGCGATCCGGCCGGATCCGCCTTGAAGGCGATACGGTTCCTTCGCGACCCGCACGCCCGCGGTACGGACCCGGGCGAGAAAGGTGTCGAGATCGGGGACCTGGAAGGCGAGGTGGTCGAGCTGCTCGCCGGGTTCGACCGTGTTCTTCCCTTCCCAGTACGTGAGCTCGACCCGCGCATCGGACAGCGGATCCCGGACGAAGGCGATCTCGGCGTGGTTCTCCGGGATCGGCCGTCGTCGCTCGAACTCGAGACCGAGGATCCCGGTGTAGAAGGCGAGGCTTTCGTCCATGTCACGCACGGTGATCGAGGTGTGGAGGAAGCGCATGGGTTCAGGACTCCGGAGACCGCGCGTTGCCTATCAAAGGTTCGCGAACTACCCGTGGGCGAAGACGACACGGACCGGGCGCGAGCCCGTGGACCAGTCGGCCTCGAACCGGACGAATCCGACCCGTTCGAACTGCACGATATCCCTCGGAGCTGCGTCCAGGAGCGCTCGCTCGCCCGTGCCAGTTCGGTGGGTCCCATCGATCTCGAGGATATCGACCGGGATCGCTCCCTCGGCACCGATCCATTGGAGCCGCGGGATCCGCTTGTTCTCGCGGCTCGTGAAACGGGCGGAGAGATGGGATGCATCGGGGGCTAGGCGATCCGGGAGTTGGACGTTGAGCAGGTCCTTGAGGCGGACCTCGAGCCCGAGCCGCGTCTCTAGGTCGATCCGCGCGAGGTAGAAGGAGGGCCCCGCGGGCACCGTCCGCGCTCCGAGCTCGGCGCGGTCGGGGTGGTTCGGGAGTTCCACGGTCCGAAGTTCGGCGGGGTAGTCGTCCACATCGACCCGGATCGGCTGGGCCACGAACGCCCGGCGCGGGGTCATCGGGTCGATCCGCTTGCGGTTCTCCGCGTAGAGGGTCTCGGCCGGCACCTCGATGTCGGAGAGCGACATGCCGAAGGAGAGGGTGAAACGCCGGCAGGCGTCCATCGATATCCCTCGGCGATCGAGCGAACGCAGCGACCAGGTACGCGGGTCGGCCCAGCCGTCGTAGAGGCCGCTCTTGACCTCGCGGTAGGATTTGCTCTTCGAGATCTTCGCCTCTCGCACCCGCAATAGGCCCCAGTGCAGGAAGGGAGGTCCCTGGATCTCGAGGAGCTTCCAGACGAACTGCTGCATGCGGTCCTCCATCACCAGATCCTTCCCGCGGAGCACGTGGGTGACCCCGAGCTCGACGTCGTCCGCCGCCCAGGAGAACTCGAGCATCGGCCACACCCGATACTTGTGGCCCACGCGCGGATGCCCCTGCTCGTTGATGCGGAACAGCACGCGGTCGCGGAACGCGGGATCGGGGTCGGCGATGTCCGTCCGCAGCCGCAGCACCGCCTCGCCCTGCGCGAACCCGCCCGAGAGCATCCGTTCCCACATCTCGAGGGTCTGCTCTACGGTCTGCAGGCGCTCCGCACAGGCCCGGCCCGCCTCGCGGTTCTCCCTCAGCGTCTCGGCCGGACAGACGCAGACGTACGCCCCGCCGCGCTCGATGACGCGGTGGGCCCACGGGTAGAACTTGTCGATGCGGTCCGATTTGTAGTACACCGCATCCGGATGGATCCCCGCAAGCTCGAGGTCTCCGAGGATCAGATCGAACGCCTCCGGGTCGACCCGCTTCTCCTCCGAACCGACCGTGTCGTCGAACACGAGCAAGAGGCGGCCGTCGTACTTCCGTCGGTAGTACTCGTTGACGAACAGCATCCGCGCGTTGCCGATGTGCAGGCTGCCGCTCGGGAACGGGGCCATCCGCAGCACGACCTTTCCCGGCACCGCTCCGATGAGATCGGGGAACGTGCCCTCCTCGGACGTGACGGGGCGCGGGGTGCTCGCCTCCGCCCCCCCGAGGGCCGCGAGCGCGGCGTCTCGAGCCTCGGGGGAGAGCGCTGCGATCTCCCGGATGGTGGCCTCGACGGCCGCCTGGACGGCGGGGGCGTCGTGCCGCAGGGCGGGGTCCGTGCCGAGGAGACGCGCGACGATCGGGCCGGCTCGCGGAAGCCCCCCGTGGGTGATGGCATTCTCGAGCGCTAGACGGCGAGCGCGCACGAGGATCTCGGGCGAGAGCGGCACGCTTGGCACGAGCTCTACGCCGTTAAAGCGGTTCGTGGACCGAGGAAGTGCGGTCGTGATCGCTCACGATCGCCGGCGCCGCACGGTCGCCGAGCGCGTCCGCGACCGCCTGCGTCAGCGTGAGCTCGCCGCAGAGCACGCGATGCGCGGCGGTCCGGGGGATGGTGACCCGCCCATCGCTGCCGATGCGGCTGAGCCGCTGAACGTCCGCGATCGCCCCTGCGGTCGGCCGCAGCGTCAGACGCCCTCGGATGGGTCGACCCGGTGTCTGTGCGATCCTTCGCGCCGCCACCATATCTCGCGGCCGCCGCGAGCCGCGCGGAGTGGTGCCCTGCTCGTCCACCAGTTCTACGGCCCGGGCCGACGCGAGGAGGTCGTTGACGAGGCGGTTGCGCGAGGGCGGGTCCCCACTCCCGACACGGAACAGGATCGAGCGGGAGGTGAAGCGGCGACGCAAGTGGTTCGCGAACTGTGCCCCCTCGCCCGGCGTCTCCAGCACGCCTTCCCCGATGCAGGTCCCACCGGACATAATCGCGTAGCCGGGTCGCGGGCCGGGATCGATCCCCACGATGAGGCCCCCGCGAACATCATGGGTCCGCAGGGCGTAAAGGACCGCAGCCCAGAGCGACGGGCGGTCGCCGTCTTCGGCCACCGCGAGGATGTGGGAGTGCGAAATCTCGGCGGCTTCCGCGGGCGTCGTCAGGACGACCGCGGCGCGCTCAGGGATGCGTTGCCCCGGGAGCAGGCTGATGGAAGGGAGACAGCGCTCGCGTAACGTACCCGCCATCTCCGCGTAGAGCGCGGGATCCCGGGTTACGAGCGCCACACACCGAGCCAACGAGCTCCCTGACGGTGATATACGGCATATACTTTGCCGAGGCGATGCCCGTCTGCCTGCATTGCGGGACGCTCGCCGACGAAGGCGCGCTGTTCTGCACGAAGTGCGGCTGGACCATGCCGCAGGAGGAACGTTTGGTGGGGGGAATGACCGGCCCACGCCTAGCCCCCCAGGTTCCACCGTCGTCCCCGCCCCCGGCCCCCCGGTTCGTTCCGATGCCGATGCCTTCCTCGCCGGTTCCCACGCTCCCTCCGGTGTGGGCCGCCGGACCGACCGCGACCACCTCTCCCGGCAAGCTGTGCATCCATTGCCAGACCCGGATCTCGCCGGCTGCGGTCTACTGTCCCGTATGCCAGAGCCCGCAGTGACCGTCCGTCGCGCCGGCCGCAGGGGACGCCGGACCGGCGCGATGGTGCGCATCGCCCAGGAGCGCGTGCGAGACCTCTTCGGCCTCGCCGAGCGCGAGGCCCTCACGGGACACCCGGAACTGAGCGATCGGTACGTCCATCTGGCCCGCCAGGTCGGGGCCCGGTACAACGTTCGCCTCCTCCCCGAGCAACGAGAGCTGTACTGCCGCGGTTGTTCGGCCTACTGGATCGAAGGTCGCACGGTGCGTACCCGGCTCCGATCCGGTCGACGAGTCCGTACCTGCCTGCGCTGCGGCCGGGAACGGCGGATCCGGATACGCGCCCCGCGGACCCCGACGTCTCGGGCGGCGGATGGCGCCCCTCCGGGAACGATGCGCGAGCAGGGGGCCGAGGTCGCCCTCCTCGACACGGCGGAAGAAAGCGAATCCCTGGAAGAGGAGTCGGAACAAGAATAAGCCCCGAGCGCTGGTCTCCCAGCAGCTGCCGGGGTAGCCGAGCGGCCAAAGGCGGCAGACTCAAGATCTGCTCTCGTAGGAGTACCCAGGTTCAAATCCTGGCCCCGGCATCGCTCCGAGCCGTCTTGGACGGCGGCGCGGAGATCGCCTTCCTCGGGGGTTCATCCGGATCGGCGGCGGCGCCGGTCTCAACGAGGTCGAATCGACTCGGATCCCGGCGAGCGCCGGGAGGGTCGGACGCTAGGGGAGCGCCGCGGAAATGATCTTCGCGCCCACGGTAACGAGCGGGTTCCTCCGCCGGGTGGCCGGAACTCCCCTCGCTCCGTACGGCACGGCGCTCGCCCCGCGCATCACCACCGGCTCCTTCGCCTATGCCGCGTTGCTCCTCCCCTCGGTCGCCCTGCGCGTCGCGTTCTCTCCGATCGCGGATGTGAGCCTCTTCCAAGGAATCCACCCGATCGTCGGCTCCCTGGCCGGTGCGGTGCTGTGCGCGTGGCTCCTGCGGTCGGATCCGGACGCTGCCTAAGTGACTACGGGCATGGCGAACGTCGGCACGTAATCGTCGGGCGGTCGGCCGACAATCGGGATCTGCTCCCCGCAGGCGCGGCACCGATTCTCCGCGTCGAGGTTCCAGCTCTTGATCATGAACCCGTACCGCTCCACGGCGATAGCGTGGCAGCGGGGGCAATAGGTGTGTTCGAGAGGGTGTCCCCAGAGGTTGCCGAGGTACACGTAGCGCAGCCCTTCCTCCACCGCGACGGCGTGCAACGCCTCCAATGTCGCCACGGGAGTGCTGGGGATGTCCATCATCTTGTAGTCGGGGTGGAAGCGCAACAGATGGAACGGCGTGTCGGGTCCGACCCGGTCACGGACCTCGCGGGCGAGCCGCCGCAGCGCTTCGGGAGAGTCGCCCACGCGGGGCACGATGAGGTTGGTCACCTCGACGTGGATCCCGTGACGCGCGAGGCCCTCCATCGTCTCCAGGATCGGTTCGTCGCCCTTCGCGGCGACGTACTTGCGCATGAATCCGGCCTCCCCACTGGCCTTGAAGTCGACGCTCACCGCGTCCAGGTGGGGCCCGATCGCACGTACGGCCTCGGGAGACATGTACCCGTTCGTGACGAAGTTCGCGAACAGGCCGGCCTGCCGAGCCTCGCGTACGATGTCGAGTGCGTACTCGATGAAGATCGTGGGCTCGTTGTACGTGAACGTGATCCCTCGGCAGTCGAAGCGCTCGGCGAGCTTGACCGCCTCACGCGGGGAGAGTCCGCGACCGACGATGTCGCGCTCCTGAGAGATCTCGGCGTTCTGGCAGTACTGGCAGCGCCAGTTGCAGCCGGCGGTTCCGATCCCCAGGACCCGAGTGCCGGGCCGGTAGTGCGATAGCGGCTTCTTCTCGATGGGATCGACCTGGATCGCCGCGGCCCGCCCGTACGAGAGGAGGACGAGGCGACCCGCCTCGTTCTTGCGGACGAAACAGAACCCGTGCGATCCTTCGGGAATCACGCAGTAGCGCGCGCACGCCGTGCAGCGGACCTTGCGGTCCGGCAGCGGTTCGAAGAGCGTGGCGAGATGAGCCATCGACCGGGGACCCCGTGATGATATCGCCCCGCGCGCCGATAACGGTACCCCGCTCCGGCCCCGTGCGACCAAGCTTTCAAGTGCGCGGAGGCTCCCCTGTCTGCCATGCCCGCCGGTCGGTCCCGAGAGAGTCCCGCGGCGGCGGCGCAGCGGATCGAAACTCGCGTCCGGGAGCGGATCACCCCCTCTCCGGAGGAGCTCGCCCGCGTCGCTCGCGTGCGGGCCGATCTCGTCCGCGCCGTCCAGCTCGCGGCCGAGGCCCGGAAGAGCCCGCTCGCGCGGGCCCTGGTCGCGGGGAGCGCCGCGCGGGGGACGTTCTTGCGGGACCGGCTGGACATCGACTTCTTCCTCCTCTTCCCGCCCGAGCTCCCACGGGCCCAACTCGAGACCGAGGGTCTCGCGCTGGCCGAGGCGATCCTCACGAAGCCCGAACGCAAGTACGCCGAGCACCCGTACCTCCGGGGAACGTTCCAGGGATACACCGTCGACGTGGTCCCCGGCTACGCCATCTCGGATCCGTCGAAACCGCTCACGGCGGTCGACCGGACGCCGTTCCACGACGAGCACCTCCGGGCCCACCAGACGCCGGCCAACGTCTCGGAGGTCCGGCTCGCGAAGCTGTTCCTGCGCTCGCTCGGGATCTACGGCTCGGAGGCCCGGACCGAGGGGTTCTCCGGCTACTTGGTCGAGCTCGTCATCCTCCAGTTCGGGACGCTGCACGCGCTCCTCGAGGCCGCCCGAAGCTGGCGCCTCCCGGTCCGCCTGTGCCCGCCGGGGAAGGAACCTCCGCGGCTTCCCCCGGACGTCGCGCTCATCCTCCCGGATGCGGTCGATCCGAACCGGAACGTCGCGAGCGCGCTCTCGCCGCGCAACCTCGCGCTGTTCATTCTAGGGGCGGCCGCGTACCTGGAGCACCCCTTGGAAGAGTGGTTCGAACTGCCGAAGCCGCGCCACCTCTCCCGTGCCGATGCTCTCGAACGCGTCACCCGACGGGCGACGCACGTATCGGTGGTGGAAGTGCCCCGCCCGGCGCTCGTGGATGATACGCTGTATCCCCAGCTGCGCAAGGCGGAACGCGCGATCGCCGAGGAAGCGGCCCGCGCCGGGTTCGAGGTCGTCGGTTCCGCATGCGCGGCCGGTCCGGCCGCGCTCCTCGTGCTGGTCGAAGTGGCGCACGGGCGGCTCAGCGCGGTCCGAGTGCAGGATGGGCCCCCGGCGGGTCTCGACCGGGTCGGCTCCTTCCTCGAGAAGTGGACCGCTCCGGGCGCCCCCGTTTCTCAAGGGCCCTACGTCCGCGAGGACGGCCGTCTCGGCATTGAGGTCCGGCGCAGCGAGCGCGACCTCGAGGTCGTGCTCGCCGCGGCGATCCCTCGGCTCTCGCTCGGCAAGGACATCAGCCCAGCGGCGGCCGAACGCACCCAGGTCCGCCGACTCGCCGATCATCCCGAGAGTCCCGAGCTCGATGGGGCCCTGGTCGACCTTCTGGGAAAGCGCCTACCCTGGCTCGGCCCGCGCTAGAACACGCGGATGGTGTCCATCAGCAAGAACCAGGTCGCGAGCCATCCAAAGAAGACGACCGCGTAGAGCGTGGCCCACTCGCCCTTGGTGTAGATGCGCGCGCGCGGGTGGAGCATCGTGACCAGCGAGTACAGGACGATGAGGACGATCAGGGCGATGACCGGCGGGAGCTCCCACGGCAGCGACGCGGTATCGATCGCCCAGGAGATGCCCCCGAGCAGGACGGCGACCCCGCCGGCGATGAGCATCCCGCGGGTGATCTCGTACTCGTGGTTCAAGAACGCGCGATCGTCGAACACCGGGAACTCGAACGGAGGCTCCTCGTCCACCGCGCCGGGCTTCCCGCGGACCTTCTTCGCCATGGCTCACGCCCCCCGCCGTGCGAACGCGCGCCGGTATAGCTCTTCCGCATGGTAGGAACTTCGCACGAGCGGGCCCGCCTCGACTCCCGCGAAGCCGTTTTCGAGCCCCCGGGTCCGGTACCGATCGAACTCCTCGGGAGGAACGTACCGGGCCACCGCGACGTGCTCCGGTCCCGGTCGGAGGTACTGCCCCAGCGTCAGCAGATCGACCTCCGCGGCTCGCAGATCGCGCATCGTCCGCACGAGCGCGTCCTCGCTCTCTCCGAGCCCCAGCATGATCGAGCTCTTGGTCACCAGACCGGGGGACCCGATCGCCCGGGCGCGCCGGAGGACCTCGAGCGAACGCTCGTAGCTGGCGCGGGGATCGCGGACGGAGCGAGAGAGCTCCCGGACGGTCTCGATGTTGTGCGCGAGGACGTCCGGGGGATGTTCGAAGAGCTTCGCGAGCGATTCCTCTCGTCCGGCGAGGTCGCCGATGAGGAGCTCGACCCGGGCGGAGGGAGCTCGTTGTCGGATCTGGCGGACGGTATCGGACAGCACCTCGGCACCTCCGTCCTCGAGGTCGTCCCGGCAGACCTGGGTCAGCACGACATAGCGCAGCCCGGCGCGCTCGACGGCTTCGGCCACGCGCGCGGGTTCGGTCCGGTCGACCACGCCGCGGGGCCAGTGGGTCGTGACCGCACAGAAGCCGCAGCGTCGCGTGCAGTCCGTCCCGAGCAGCATCAGCGTGGCCGTTCCGGCCGACCAGCACTCCGAGAGGTTGGGGCACCTCGCTTCCCGGCAGACGGTTCCGAGCCGGAGCTCCTCCAGCGTGGAGCGCAACTTCCCATACAGCGCGCCCTGAGGCGGGCGAGTGCGGATCCACCTCGGCAGTCGAGGCTCGGGACCCGCTCCCGAAGATGCCGGTGACGCGGGGGAGGACACGACCCGTCGAACCGAGATATCGGGTTTAGGCTTTGCGAGCCCGGCCGTGGCCGAGCCGCTCTTCGATCAGCGTCCCGAGATAGCTCGCGGGGAGCTCGTCCATCGCGACGCTTGAGGACGCTCCGGACGGGCCCGTATCGAGCGCGACGAGGCCGTCGCGCTCGAGCTCCTTGAGCGTGCGCCAGAACGTCGTTCGGCTGATCGGCTTTTCGGCGAATTCCTCCAACAGCGCGGAGTGAGCGGTCCGCAGCTTCTGGCTGGGCACCGAGGACCCCTTGCCCTTCAGGGTACGCGTGAGGGCGAGCAGCACCGTGAGCGCATTGACCGAGAGGCCCTCGAGTTGCGTCTCCGTGACCGTCGAATAGATCGATCCTTTCGCGGCGCGGATGTCCTCCGCGGAGATCGCCCGGTGTCCGGCCTCTTCGGCCACATGGGCGGCGCTCCCGAGGACCTCGATCGCGAAGCGAGCGTCCCCGTTGGGCGCCGCGATCCGCGCGATCTGCTCCAGTGTTTCGTGGGTGTAGCTCGCCGGAGCGAGCGCGACCTCGGCGCGCGCCTCGAGGATGTCCGTCAGCGCGGCCCGGTCGTACGGAGGGAGCGCCATGCGGTGCGTGACCCCGAAGCTCGACCGGCTCGCCGGGTCGAGGTACGGGAGCAGGTCCTCCGTCGCGATCAGGAGCAGCGAGATCGACCCGAGGCCGACCTCTCCGGAGCGGGAGAGGAGGTAGACGAGCTTCGTCTCCTGCCGGACGAGCGCGCTCGCCTCGTCCAGGATGACGAGGTGGTGCCGGGGATGGCGGCGGATCCCCTGCTCGAAGACGTCGAGCATCTCCGGCAGACCGTACCCTCGATCGGGTAGGGAGACATCGACCGCGCGCAACAGATCGAGCACGATCGTCCGATCGCTGGCGCGTCGCCAGGCGTTGATGTAGATCGCCTTGACCGGAGCGGGACCGATGCGGCCGAGTCGTTCGAGATCCGCCGCGAGTCGCTTGGCGAGGGCGGTCTTGCCGCTCCCGACGCCCCCGGTCAGCAGGAGGTGGAACGGAACTCCCTTGGAAAGCGCCTCCCGGTACCGGCGGGTGAGCAGCGCGAGCTCGGCAGTGCGATGGGGCAGCTTCGGCGGAAGGAATGTCGGTTCGAGGGTCTCCTCCCGAACGAGGATCGCACCCACGTCTTCCTCCCTGGTGAGGGGCGAGGCATCTTGGGTAGGATATCACCTTCGACGCCGCGGCCGGGTCCGGCTCCGAGCCGCGAGCTTGTTTCGGATCGACCTCGCGGCCGCGTCGGCGACCTCCCGAGCCGTGTTCCGCGCATCGACCACGAGCCAGCCATTCCGACGGGCGAATCGCCGGTAGGCACGCGCGACGCGCTCCTGGGTCCGCCGCCGCTCGAGCGGGCTCTTCGCCGAGGCGCGGGATCCGACGCGACGCATCGCCTCGGTCGGATCGAGGTCGATCAGAATCACCTGGTCGGGCTCTACGGTGGCGTGGGCCTGGAGCCCGGCCAGCTTCCGCTGCCGCTCGGGAGCGAGCGCGCTCCCCTGGTAGGCGAGGGTCGACCAGTAGGAGCGGTCGGTGAGCACGACGGACGCCGCGCGAAGATCGCGTTCGAGATCCGCGCGGGCGAGGTAGCGGTCGAGCGTGAAGTACACCGCGCCGGTCCACGGATCCTGTACGCTCGCGGCCTGAGCCTTCCGATTGAGTTCGGCGGATGCGGGCTCCCTGCGGGTCAGCACGCGCAGTCCCTCTCGGCGGAGGCGCGAGGCCACGCGGCGAACGGCCGTGGACTTCCCGGCTCCGTCGATTCCCTCGAAGGCGACGTACCACGCTCGGCGCGGGGCGTTGCCCTTCATGGAGAGGCCCCCTTCCCGATCTCGGGGGCCCAACCGTACACCTGCCGGATCGAGTCGACGAACGGGATACGCAGTTGCTCTGCGGCAGTGGTCGAGCGCTCCGCGATGGCGCGCGCCCTCCTCGGCACTGTTGCGAGATCGAGCACGGCACCGGGGCGAGCGGGGTCGTCCAGGAAGTCGGTCTCGAGGAACCAAGGGCCGGGGTCCGCGAGGGCCCGATCGACCAGCTCGCGCCGCGCGAGGAAGGACGGGGCGACTCCGGCCCGATCCGGCTCGGCGACGTAGCGGCGGGCGTAGTGCTTGATCAAACGATGCGCGGGAAGGCCGGCGGCTCGGCCGAGCGCGGCGATCGCGCGGTACCCGTTCGCGTCAAGATCCTCGCAGTGGATCACCGCCGGACAGTCGGAGTCCCGGGCGACCTCGAGGGCGTGACGGAACGCCTCTTCGCACGCCGCGCGCGTGGCCGCATCGACCTCGAAGTGAGGACGTCCGACCTCTCCGATGGCCACCGCGCGGTGCTCGCGGACCCACCGTCCCGCGAGATCGAGCGCGGCCCGTTGCAGATCGAGAGCGGCCGGTAGGCCGATCGACGAGGAAACGTGAACAAGATCGATCGGGTACGGCGCGACCACGGAGTAGACCACCACCCCGACCTCGTCGTGGATCTGGCGTCCGAGGCGCTCCGTGACCTCGAACTGTTGAGCGTAGTCCGCGACCGAGCTCGGGGGCCGGCCGGCGTAGTTCTGCGTGGCAAGGAAGAGGTGAGTGCCGCCGGCGGAGTGGAAGCGGCGTGCGGCCGCAACGCCTTCCCCGGTCGGCGACAGATGACAGTGGTGATCGACGACCGGAAGGTCGGAAGGGAACGGCACGGCGTCCGTCCCGGGGCCCGGAGCGCCTCCTAGCGCAGGAGGCCGGCGCCCTGGAGCTCCTTGGTGATCTTCTTGACCGCGACCTCGACATCGGAGGGTTTGCGCGCCCCCGTGCAGACCAGCTTGCCGCTTCCGAAGAGGAGCACGACGACGCGCGGGTCCTGGATCCGGCAGACCAACCCGGGGAACTGCTCGGGCTCGTACTCGACTCGGTCGAGACCGAGAGTGACGGCGATCGCGTTGAGGTTGATCTCGCTTTCCAGATCAGAGCTCGCGACGATGTTCTGGACGGCGATCTTGGGCTTCAAGATGATCTTCTGTCCGCCCTTCTTGATCTGCGCGGCCACGGTGTGGATCGAGTCCTCGACCTCCTTCATGCTCTTCGCGCCGGTGCAGACGACCTTCCCGGAGCGGAACAATAGGATCGCCGTCTTCGGCTTCTTGAGCCGGTAGATCAGGCCCGGAAACTGCTCCGGCTCGTACTCCGCGCCGTCCAGGCCGAGGGCGATCGACTGAAGATCGAGCTCATCACCCAACGAGGTCGATGCGACCACGTTCTCGATACGAATCTTGACCATGGTTTCGAGGTTGAAGTATTTAGGCCGTTATTTAAATGTATTTAAAGCGCCTGCCGCGCCTGGGGGTCCAGCGCTATTCCCCGACGGGCAGGTCGAACGTGCCCCACCGGCCGCGCCCGGAGCATCTCATGTACCGCTTCGAGTCCAGCTGTACTGCACTCGGGGAAGCGCCCACGAAGAAGTCGTAGTCGAATTTTGTCCTTCGCATCGCCGGCAGGTCAAGGGAAACTCTTGCATGGTGAAGAGCGGTGCTCTCGAGGTGCTTACCCCGTTCGGCGGGCTCGGTTCAAGTCGGGAACGCTGGACGACTCGCGGACGGCACGATTGTCCTCGGGATCGTCCGGGTATCCGAAGAACTTGAGCAAGAGCCGGCGGGTGAAGCCCCAGAGAACGTGATCTGCGTACATCACCGCGGGAACCTCCATCGTCCCGCGGTCGGTGGGTCGCGGCACACGCTCCGATCGCTCCAGGGCGGAGCGGGGGAGCCAAAAGATGCTCGCGACCTCCGTCGGGCTGTGCGCCGTCGGGCCGGGGGCCGGGTCGCCGAGCTCGGCGGCGAAGACGGCAACATCCATGGAGAAGGCCCGCGCGGGCTCGATCCCCACGAATCGTGGGGCCGAACGGAGGTCCCCGGGCCGGAGACCGACCTCTTCCGCGCATTCCCGCAAGGCGGTCTCGGCGAGCGAACGATCGCCCTCTTGCACGTGGCCTCCAGGGAGCGCGATCTGACCGGAGGCCCGATCGTTGGAGCGGATCGCGCGCTCGATGAGGAGGGTCTCGATGTCGCGAGCGCCCTCGCGCAGGATGATCAATACGGCCGCTCCCGCAAGGTTCGTGGGTAGAGCCGTGGGAGCGAAGCGTTGGAGCAGGGCGGGGATGCGGTCGCCCGGAGGCTTGGAGTGTGGTTCTTTTCCGCCGGTCGCGCTCACGCTTGCCAGTCGTACGTGACCTTGGACCGGACGACCTTCTGGTCGACCGGGTGCTCCCCGCGCTCGGCCGCGGATCGTTCGAGATCCACGATGCGGTCCTTGAGCGCTTGGATCTCGCGCTCCATTGCGCGCAGGCGAGCCTCCACTTCGGGGGGAACGGGATTCGCCATCGGTGCTGGTCCTCTGGAGGGCGGACGGGGCCTTAACCTCGGCCCCCCCTCATGGTGCCGGACCTGACGGACCCGCGGCCGCGGAGCTCGCCCCGGCCGATTGGAGGAAGCCCGAAATCGCCTGCGCGGTCTCGGTCGGTCGCTCCACGGGGATCATGTGGCCCGTGTCCCGGAACAGTCGGAGCTCGGAACCCGGGATCGATTGACGCAGGAATCGTCCGTGCGACCCGTCGATGACCCGGTCGTCCATCGCCTGGATGATCAGGGTCGGGAGCCGGATCCGCAAGAGGCGGCCCCGGAGGTCGAAGCTCTGGATGGCACGCCCCCACAACGCGACCGCGCGGAAGGAACGCTCGTCGAACTGCGATCGCATCCGGTCCAGATAATCGAGGTGCGCTTCGATCCACTCGGGGTAGTACAGGTCCTTGACCAGCAGGAGCAGTAGGGCCTCGCGCCCCTCGGTCTCGTAGGTCTTCGCCCAGTTCTCTCCGACCTCCTTCGTGTGGGGATCGCAGCGAGCCGACGCGCCGAGCACCGTCAGGCTCACCAGGCGCGTCGGATGATCGAGGGCCATGCGCATCGCGAGGAACCCTCCCGCGCTCAGGCCGACCAGGTGGCAGCGCGCGAGCCCCCGTTTCTCCAACAGCTGGAGGAGGTCCCTCTCCAGCTCCTCGAAGGAGAAGCGCGAATTCTCGCCGTCGGAGGACCGTCCGTGACCCCGCAAATCGGGCGCGATCACTCGGAACTTGTCCGAAAGGAGAGGGATGACGCCGTTCCACACCTGATGGTCGCCCCCGAGCCCATGGAGGAGAACCAGCGCCGGACCGTTCCCTTCCTCCCGAGCGTACAGTTCCACGGGAGGGGAGATGGGCTCCGACATGACCCCGCAACGGAGCCTCCCGTCTTAACAGCTAGTCCAGGTTCCGAGGTGATGCCGCGTTTCCCGGGCCGGTGATGCTAACGATTGGGCAGATCCGGGCTTCGGTCCGATCCCGAGCCGGCCCAGTCTCAGTTGAAGCGGATTCGGGACGTGTCCCTTCGTGGGTAGATCCGCGCCTCAGAGGACGATATCCCCGCTCTCCGCGGAAGGCACGTTGTTCGCGTCCGCCCTGATGATTCGAAGCCGCTCCACAGAGCTCCCGTACTAGGCGTCGGAATCCGACAGCCCCGGTATCGAGGGAGGTCGCCCGTCGATTTCTACCCGCGAATGCGCGCGAAGGGCACGGGCGTTCGATTCCGCACGCCTAAATACTGCCCCATCGGTGGTAGGCCGCGATGTCGCGCGGCGTGATGCTGATGAGCGGTGGGATCGACTCGCCGGTCTCGCTGTACTACCTCCTCCGCCAGGGTCACGAGATGATCACCGTCCACATGGACAACCGACCGTTCACCGACGATTCGCCGCTGGAGAAGGTCGTGGACCACCTCCAGGTGCTGCGCGAGCGCTTCCACCAGCCCATCCCGCTGTATGTCCTGCCGCACGGACCGACCCAGATCACGCTGATGCGGAACACCGATCGCCACGTGGGTTGCGTGCTCTGCCGCCGGTTCATGTGGCGATCGGCAGAGCGGATCGCGGAACGGGAGAACGCGACGTTCCTCGCGACCGGCGAATCCCTCGGTCAGGTCGCATCGCAAACGCTCAGCAACATGCGCTCCGCGACCTCGAGCGTACGCCTGCCGATCGTCCGACCGCTCATCGGATTCGACAAGATCGAGATCGAGACGGTGGCGAAGGAGATCGACACCTACGAGATCTCCACCCGCCCGGGCCTCTGCTGCCAGGCCGTCCCCGACAAGCCGGCGACGCGCTCGAACCTTGTCCAGATCCTGGGCGAAGAGGAGCGGATCGATGTCGACGACATGATCGAGGAGTGCATCCGCAAAGCCATCGTGATGTGACGGGATCGGGTGCGGACACCTCGAACCGGCCGAGCCTCTATTAGGACCGCGAGCTTGTTCGAGCCGTGGCCGCGTGGGGCAGCGGATTCGCCGCTCCGTGGGCCCTCGGTCTGTATATCGGGACCTTCGCGATCCTCGGCTGGCTCGTATTGTGGTACGAGAGGGAAGCTCAGGGCGCTTCGAGCGGATGGGCCCACCGCTGGGTCGCGCGGCTCACGGGCGGAAGCGACCTCTCCTGGATCGATGCGCGGCTCCTGACGGCGGTCGCCGCCGGAGCGTTCGCGCTCGGTGCGATCGCGAACGCAGCGTTGGGAGCGTACGCCTGCAGTGCCCCCGGTCCCTCCGACCTCACGACGCTCTTCACCTCGGGCCAGGAATTCCTGCGGGGGGGCGATCCGTTCACGATCACCGCCTGCGGGGTCTCAGGAAACCCGGTGCCCGCCGGAATGGCGTCGGTCCTCCTCGACGCGCTCGGCAGCCTCGGCGGGGAGGTGGGGACCCTACTGGTCTGGGGAGCGGTCTCCGTCGCGCTCGTGCCGCTCGTCTGGAGCCTCGCTGGCACGCGCCGGGCCGTGACGACCGTCGGAATCCTCGTCTCGTTCCTCTATCTACCGGTGGTCGCGGTCCAGGTGGATGGCGCGAGCCTCGCGATCGTTCCGCTGGCCGTGCTCCTCGTGCTTTACCTCGCCCGTCGCGGTTGGGCGCGGGCGGCGGCCATCGGCGGGTTCCTCGCGACGGGACGGTTCCCCGCGCTGTTCCCGATCTTGGCCGCGACCGGTCGTGCCGGAGCGCGCCGGGCGATCGCCTTCGCGAGCGCGCTGGGGATCTTTGCGGCCGTCACGCTGATCTCGATCGCAATCTACGGGAGCGCCTTCCCCGGTCCGGTGTTCTTCGCCCAGTTCGCCCGCGGGGATTCCTCGCTGAACTACTGGGGCGTCCTGCAGGGCGAGGGCTGGCTCAACACCTCGAGCGCGCTGACGATCGTTCAGGCCTCGCTCACCATCGTCCTCGTGGGAGTGACGTGGGTGTGGGCTCGCTCCGCGCTCGGAGCGATCGCGATCGTCCTGACGGGCACGGTCCTGCTGACTCAGTATCTCTCCTTCACGGCCCTGATCTTCCTCCTTCCGGTCGCCCTGTTCGGTTCCCGGGCGCGATGGTGGCTGTGGGCGATCGGGCTCGTTGCGATCTCGAACTACCTCCTCGCCATCCAGTCCTACGCGTCGATCGGCGGCTCCGCGATTCCATCGTACGTTCTGGATCTCGCTCTCACGGTGCTGGTCCTCGGATTGCTGATCGAGTTGCTCCGGACGGAACTGGCCCGGTATCCGAGCCCTGAAGGTTCGATCGAGGCGGCGATGTCCGGGGACGAGCGGCCGGCACCGCGCGCCCGCGATTCGCCATCTCGAGCGAGCGGCCTCCATCCAACGCCCCTGAGGAGCCGACTCGGACGGGAGAACGCCGAATCCTACCCTCGCGGGGCGGCACCGCGTCGCGAGCCGACGCTTGAAATACGCGAGCGCGTCATCTAGGACGATGGCGCCGAGCTCGACGCCGACCTATCCGGTCGGCGCGTACTACCTGACGATCTTCGGCGGGATCGTCATCGCGTTCGTCGGCGTGATTCTGTTCTTCGCCGGCATTACCTTCACGATCTTCTTCTCGGAGGTCGGGACGACGATCCTGATCTTCTCGTTCCTGGGAGTCCTGGTCGGACTGCTGCTGCTCGTGTGCGCGTGGATGCTGCGGCACACGCACCGGTGGACCTCCGCGATCGGAGTGCTGATCGTGCTCCTCGCCGGAGCGAGCCTGCCGTTCACGCTGGGCGGATTCGGCTTCGGCTTCATCCTCGCCCTAGTCGGAGGGATCCTCGCCATCCTGTGGAAACCGTCCGCCCGTGGCCCGATGTTCGTCTACACCACCCCCGCCGGCGCGTCTCCCAACCTCCCATCGCTCCAGCGCGTTTGTCCGGCATGCGGCGCGATGAGCTCGCCGGGCTCGACGTTCTGCTCGAAGTGCGGGAAACCGTACGCCTGAACGCGAGGCCCGTACTCTTGGGAACGGCGTCCGGTACCCGGTACCCCGAGCTCCAGGACCGAGAGCGTATTCGGCCGATTGGACTCGGCTTGAAATAGGCGAAGGGGCGTGAAATGCCCGATGCCGCCCGAAGGCTCCGAGGAGCTCCGCCCGATCGCTTCCCTCCTGGCACGCATTGGAGGGGTCCTGATCCTTCTCGGGGGTCTGCTCACGCTGATCTTCGCGGCGGTCAACTACTACCCCGGGTACCGGCCCGGCCCGGTGGACCACTCCTTCTGGGGGGGCCTCATCGTCGGCTTCATCGCCGTCATCCTGGGGTTCGTAATCTTCGCTCTCGGCGAGCGCCTGAAGCCCGGCCACTCCGATGTGGTCCTTTGGAGCGTGGTGATCGTGGCCCTCGCCGCGATCAGCCTCGCCGCAGAGGGTTGGTTCACGGCGATCGGGTTCATCTTCGCCCTGATCGCGGGGATCCTCGGGATCATCTGGGCCGTGATCCAGACCTCGGGGACTCCTCCCCCGGTGCCCCCGATGCTGTACGCGCGCGCCTGTCTGTCGTGCGGAGCGCTCAACTCGGGCTCGGCCGCCTACTGCCAGAGCTGCGGGAAACCGCTCAATCGGCCGTAGGAGCTCCGGCGTGACGCCTCGGTCCTCATCGGTCTCCCCCGTGTACGAGACCGTGCGCCTCTGCTCGGGGAAGGGATCCTACGAGGCTCTTCCTCGGAGGGGCTATACCTTCGATCTCGAGCGCGCGCGCCACCTACTGGAATCGGAGGGGATCCCCGTCACCAACGCGCGTGTGATGCTGATCGTCTCGACGAAACCGGAGATTACCCTGAGCCGCAATGGGCGGATCCTGATCAAGACCCGGGACCCCCGTGAGGCGGAACGCGCCCTCGACTCCCTCTTGGAGCATCTCCGGCTGCCGGGGCGGGCTTCCCGGTCAGGTTAAAGACCCGAACGTTCTCGTACGATCCCCGAGGGATCGATGCGCGAGACGTGGGTCGTCGCAGCCGCTTCCAACCGGTACGGCAAGATGAAGGAGAGCGGCCGGGAGGCCGCCACGCGCGTCGCCTGGGAAGCGATCGAGCGCTCGGGCCTTGCCCCGAAGGACATCGGCTACACGTTCGTCTCGAACGCCTTCGGAGTGGCCGAGCGCCAAGCCCATGTCGGGCCGCTCATCAACACCTCGCTCGGGATCCCGGACGTGCCGTCGTGCACGATCGAATCCGCCTGTTCGAGCTCGAGCGCCGGGCTCCACGAGGCGTTCGTCCACGTGGCGGGAGGCTTCGCCGACGCGGCGCTCGTCGTGGGCGTCGAGAAGTTGTCGCACCTCGACACGCTCGCGGCGACGAGCTACTTCGCCATGGGCGCGGACTACGCCTTCGAGACCAAGAACGGGGCGACCTTCCCCGGGCTCTACGCGACCCTCGCGGACGCCTACCAGCACGCCTTCCGCACCCAGCCCGAGATGTTCGGATCGATCGCCATCAAGAACCATGCGAACGCCGCGCTCAACCCGCATGCTCAGTTCCGCAAGCCGATCTCCCTCGACGTCTACCTCAACTCCCCGGTCATCGCCTCGCCCTTGCGCCTGTACGACTGCTGCCCGTTCTCCGATGGCGCCGCGGCGGTGGTGGTCGCGGCCCGGGAGTTCGTCCGGACGCCGAAGACCGAGCCGCTCGTCATCCGGGCCAGCGCCCGCTCCGGATCGATCGGCGACATGCACGATCGGCCGGACCTCCTCGGACTCCCCGCGACCCGCACCGCCTCCCAGAAGGCGTTCCGCCAGGCGAAGATGGAGCCGAAGGATATTGACTTCCTGGAGGTCCACGACTGCTTCACGATCGCCGAGGCCCTTGCGCTCGAGGATCTCGGATTCTACCCCCGGGGGACCGCGGCCCGCGAATCCCTCGAGGGATCCACGGCGTTGCACGGGCGACTTCCCGTGAACCCCTCCGGCGGCCTGAAGGCGAAGGGGCACCCCGTCAGCGCGACCGGGGCGGGCCAGGTCGTCGAGATCTTCGAGCAGTTCAATGGGCTCGCGGGCGCACGGGCCGTCCCGAAGACCGACACCGCCCTCGCGCACAACGTCGGAGCCACGGGAAGTTCCTGCTCGGTCCACATCTTCTCGCGGCGCTGAAGGAGCGATCGATACGACCGATTCCTCCGAACCGACCGCGTCTCACTCGATCGCGGACTACGTCCGGGCCTACGAGGAAGAGCATCGGTTGCGAGGCTACCGCTGCCCGAACTGCCAATTCGTGACGGCGACCTGGTCGCTCGCCTGCCCCCGATGCGGAGCGGCCCGGCTCGGCGAGATCGATCTCTCGGGCCGGGGGCGGGTCGTCGCGCACACGGTTCAGAACGTGCCGGGGGACGAGTTCCTGAACGAGGCCCCGTATGCCTACGTTATCGTCGAGCTGGAGGAGGGAGGCCGGATCACGGGATGGATGCCGACGGTCCGCCGGGAGGAGGACCTGGCGATCGGCGATCACGTCCGCTTCTCCGGCAGCTACAAGCCGGGAGTGCAGTTCGTCAAGGACGAGCCGCGCGCGGAGTAGGAGTTCGATCGGTGAGCGCACCCCCTTCCACGGATCCCGCGCGACCCTGGCTGGGCCAGTACCCGCCGAAGGTTCCGGCCCATGTCCCGATCCCGCCGGGGACGCTGCAGGCCGTGATCGGCGAGTCCATGCGCAATCTTCCGGACCACACGGCCCTGATCTACTACGGTCGGAGATGGACGTACCGGCAGCTCGACCAGGAGAGCGCCCGGTTCGCTGCGAGCCTTCGGCGGGAGGGGGTCCGTCCCGGAGATCGCGTTGCGCTGTACCTTCCGAACTGCCCAGCCTATCCGATCGCGTTCCTGGGGGTGCTCCGGGCCGGGGCGATCGTCGTCCAGGTCAGCGCGCTGTACTTCGGGGACGATCTCGTCGCGCTGCTGAAGGACTCCCAGCCGAAGGCGGTCGTCACGCTCGAGATCCTCTACCCGAACTTGGAACGGATCCGGGGCGCCTTCTTCGCGCCGGTAGTGTACGTGGCTCGCCTGCGCGAATTCTATCCGGCCCGGACTCGCCCGTTCGTGAACATGGTCCTCCGCCGCCAGGGACGCGACACGAGGGTTCCCCACGGGCCGGAGATCCGCCTTTGGGGCAAGGTCGTCCGGACCCCGGGAACGATCGACGATCACGTCTGCGATCCGGCGACGACCGTGGCGGTGTTCCAATACACCGGAGGCACCACCGGGCTCGCCAAGGCGGCGATGCTCACACATCGCAACCTCCTGGCGAACATCACCCAACTGAACACGTGGAACACCCTCCGCGACTCCGGCCACGAAACGATCCTCGCCTCGATCCCGTTCTTCCACATCTACGGACTGACCGTGGCGCTCCTCCTCGGTCTGGTCGATGGGGACGCGGTGCTCATCCAGACACGGCCGGACATCCCCGAGGCGCTCAAGCTCATCGACCGGTATCAGCCGACTCAACTTCCCGGGGTCCCCGCGCTGTACATGGGCCTGATCCGGTTCCCCGACATCGGCAAGTTCCACCTGCACTCGATCAAGTTCTGCATGAGCGGCTCGGCCCCGCTCCCGGTCGAGGTCATGCGCCGCTTCGAAGCGCTGACAGGGGCCCGGCTCATCGAGGGGTACGGCCTCAGCGAGGCGTCGCCGGCGACCCACGCGAATCCCGTGGAGGGCGCGCGGAGAGCCGGCTCGATCGGTCTGCCCCTTCCCGACACCGATCAGCGGATCGTGGATCTCGAGACCGGGAAGAACGATGTGGCCCCCGGTGAGGTGGGCGAACTGTGCGTGCGCGGCCCGCAGGTGATGGCGGGCTACTTCCACAGCGCCGCCGACACGAGCGCCGCGCTCGTCGACGGCTGGCTCCACACGGGGGACGTCGCGCGGATCGACGCGGACGGCTGGGCCTACATCGTCGATCGCAAGAAGGACATGATCAACGTCGGTGGATTCAAGGTCTACCCGCGGGAGGTCGAAGAAATCCTCTTCCAACACGCGGCGGTCGCGGACGTCGCCGTGGTCGGGGTCCCCGATGCCGAGCATGGGGAGGTGGTCCGCGCCTACGTGGTCCTCAAGCCCGGTGCGAGCGCTACGGCGCCGGAGCTGATCGACTTCGTCCGCGAGCGGCTCGCGCACTACAAGGCGCCCCGCTCGATCGAGTTCCGCTCGGAGCTTCCCCGCAGCGGGATCCAGAAGGTGCTCCGGCGTGTCCTGCACGCGGAAGCGATCGCGAAAGCGACGGCTACAAGCCCCGGCCCATGAGATCGCGCGAGATCACGAGCCGCTGGATCTCGTTCGTCCCCTCGAAGATCTCGCTGATGCGCGCATCCCGGTAGGCGCGCTCGATCGGCGTGCCGCGGATGTACCCCAAGCCCCCGTGGATCTGGAGCGCCTCGTCGATCACGTCCGCGGCCCACTCCGACGCGAGGCACTTGACGATCGCCGCCTCGCGCGTCTTCTCCAATCGCTCGAGGTGGCTCCACGCCTTCGGGTTCGTCCCGAGGCGGTCCTGGCGCGCGGCGGCGTGGTAGACCATGTAGCGGAGCGCGTGGATGTGCATCGCCATGTCGGCGAGCTTGAACTGGATGACCTCGTACTCGCTGATGGGCAGTCCGAACTGGGTCCGGTTCTTGGCGAACTCCATCGCCTGGGTCGTGGCCGCCTGCATGCCGCCCAGCGAGGCGGCCCCGAGCGAGACCCGGCCGACGTCGAGGGCGGTCATCGCCACGTGGAATCCCTTGCCGACCTCCCCGAGGACGTTCTCGGGGCCGACCTCGACGTGATCGAGGATGAGCTCCGCGGTGGAGGTGCCGTGCAGGCCCATTTTCTTCTCGCATCGCCCCACTCGGAACCCCGGCGAGTTCGTGTCCACGAGGAAGGCGCTCACTCCGCCGTTCGGGCCGAGCTTCGCGTTGTTCGCGGCCATCACGATGATGGTGTCGGCCTCCCGGCCGTTCGTGCAGTAGAGCTTCGTTCCCGTGATGCGCCAGCGATCTCCCGCCGCCTCCGCGATCGTGTGGACGGCGCCGGAGTCCGAGCCGGATCCGGGCTCGGTGAGGGCGAAGGCGAGCAGCTTCTCCCCTTTCGCGGCGGGCACGAGCCAGCGCTTCTTCTGGGCTTCCGTCCCGTAGTACAGAAGCGGGGTCGTGCCGAGCGACGTGTGGGCCCCGAGGATGGTGCCGTGGGACGCGTCGACCCGGCCCATCTCTTCGAGCAGGATGCAGTATCCGACCTTGCCGAGACCGAGGCCGCCGTACTCCTCGGGGATCGGGACCCCGAAGAACCCCTCCTCCTGCATTCGGCGGACCGTCGCGCGCGGGAACTCCTCCTTCTCGTCCATCTCGACCAGGATCGGGGCGACCTCGCGCTCAAGGAAGGAGCGGACGGCCGTGCGGAACGCCTCCTGGTCGGCGGTGAACGAGAACTCGAACGGCATCGCTAGGCTCCCCGGAACTTCGGCGGTCGATGTTCAACGAAGGCGGCAATCCCCTCTCCGAGGTCCTCGCTCGGCAGCACCTCGGTCTCGAACAGCTTCGTCTCGAGCTCGATCCCCTCGGAGAGCGAACGCTCTCGTCCTTCGTTGATCGCGCGCTTCGAGGCCTGAACGGCCTTCGGTGCCTTCTGGGCGATGGTGTGCGCGAGGTCGCGGGCGGCGCGCAGCTCCTGCCCCGCCGGAACGACCTTGTTCACCAACCCCAGTCGGAGCGCCTCGGCGGCCGAGATCATCGTTCCGGTGAAAATGAGCTCCTTGGACTTCGCCGATCCCAGGAGACGGGAGAGGCGCTGCGTGCCCCCGTACGCGGGCATGAGACCGAAGTTGACCTCGGGAGCCCCGAGCTTCGCGGACTCTCCCGCGACCCGGAGATCGCAGGCGAGTGCGAGCTCGAGGCCGCCTCCGAGCGCCAGACCGTTGATCGCGGCGATCACGGGCACGCGGAGCCCCGCGATGCGGCCGAAGAGGTCGTGGCCCTTACGGACGATCTCCACCGCCCGGTCGAGACCGAGCGTCGCCATCTCTTTCAGGTCGGCACCCGCACTGAAGAACTGGCCGTCCCCCGTCAGGATCAGGGCGCGCGCGTTCGCGTTTGCGGCGAGTTCCCGGATCTGTGCGTCGAGCTCGCTCAGGAGCGACGTGCTCAGGGCGTTGACCGGCGGGTGCTTGAGAATCAACAGCTCGACCCCGTCTTCCTCGCTCTTCTTCCCGACTAGGCCCGTGGCTGCCATCTTCCGACCTCCTCCGGTCGAGGTCCGGTTGCCAAATAACGCATCCTCCTGCTCCGCGCGACGGCGCGCGCCGTCGCACGGTCGACCATCGCACCCACCCGCGGGGCCACGCTATAGTAGGCCTCCGACGTGGACCTCGCGTTCCGCCCGCCGTCGAACACCGGCCGCGGGACTCGGACGAACGGAGAAGCGGACGTGGGCAAGCCGAAGACGGACGACAGCTCTCCCGCGGCGGGCCGAGTGGTCCACCGGGGAGCGGAGGCGACCCTGCGCGCGGTCGATTGGTGGGGATTCCCGGCGATCGTGAAGGATCGTGAGGCCAAGGGGTATCGGCCCAAAGCGCTGGATGAGCGCCTGCGGCGCGAGAGAACCCGGACGGAGGCCCGGCTGCTCCTCGACGCTCGTCGCGCGGGAGTGCGCACGCCCATCGTCTATGACGTGGACGTGCTCCACCACCGGCTCGTTCTCGAGGAACTTCCCGGACCGACCTTGAAGTCGATCCTAGAAGATCCAAACCTCGCGCCGACGCTCGTGCGCGGGGCCGTCCGGTCCTTGGGGATGGCGCTCGGCAAGCTGCACGCCGGCGGGATCTCCCACGGAGACCTGACGAGCTCCAACGTGCTCTACCCGGACGGCCCGGAAGCCCTGCCGGCGCTGCTCGATCTATCGATGGGTACGCGGAGCCCGGGGGTCGAGGAACTCGGCATCGATCTCCACCTCGTGGAAGAGGACCTGCGAGCGCTGAGCCCGGAGAGCGAGGCACTCACCCGCGCATTCCACGAAGGATACGCGATCGGGAATCCGAACGGCCAGACCGCGGTCCGCACGCGAGCGAAAGAGATCCGGGGCCGGGTCCGGTATGCCTGAGCGGCGCGCTCAAGCCGCGCGCTCGATGCGGGAGAGCCCCCCGACGAGCGCGTGGGGGACCTCCTCGATGACGTCCGTGGCGACGAGCCCGAGGCCTTCCCGAGCCGCCGCGCGAATGCCGGCCTCGCCCACCCAGTAGCTCGCGAGCCGGGTGGCGTGCAGCGGGGAGACCCCCTGGGCGAGCAGGCTTCCCAGGACGCCTCCCAGAACGTCCCCGACGCCGCTGACCGTGGCGGCGGGATGATGGTGGTAGTTCTGGAACGTCCGGTCTCCATCGGTGAGAATGTCGGGGTCGCCCTTCACCAGGAGCACGATGCGCCGATCAAGCGCCGCGCGCCGGGCGTGCTCGATGCGCTCCGAGAGCGCCGCGTCGCTCGGACCGCTGAAGTATCGGCGGTACTCGCCGGCATTCGGGGTGGCGATCAGGCCCGGGCCGGGCTCGCCGATGGTCCCGGCCTTGGGAGAAGGCAGGGCACCGAGGGCGTCCGCGTCCACCACGAACGGCGTCGTCGCTCGCAGGTGCTCGAGCACCGCGGCGAGGGCGGCGACGGTCTCGGGATCTCGGCCCGCGCCCATCCCCATCACGATGGCCCGGGGGGGCGCGGTGCGGATGAACTCCAGGATCGCCGGAACGTCCGCGGGTCGGAAGTGATCGGTCCCGAAGGCGCGGACGACCAGGTTCGGGCTGAACGACTGCACCGCAAGCGCCGCGCTTCCCGGGGTGAGCACCGTGGCGCGCTCCGCGCCCGAGCGCAGCGCCGCGAGGCCGGCGAGCGCGGGAGCCCCGGCGTACGGCCCTCCACCGATCACGATGACGCGGGCCGAGCGGCCGGCCTCCTGAACGGCCCCCCGGCTCCTCGGCAAGAAATAGAACTCGCCGGGCCCCGTGCGCAGCCAGGCGTCCGCCGGGATGCCGATGTCGCGGACGATGATCTCTCCGGAGTTCTCCGGGACCATGCTCTCCTTGAGGGCGGTGAGGGCTACGGTCCAGCGGGGGCGCAGGCCGTCCGGGCTCGAGATCCCCGTGGGCACGTCGATCGAGAGGATCGGCACACCACTCGCCTTCGCCTGCGCCACCGCCTCCCGGTACGGCGGACGCAACGGTCCGGTCTGCCCGGTACCGAGCAGCCCGTCGATCAGCATCGTCAGGTTCGCGAGCTCTTCCGGCCGCGGAAGCCGCAGATGGATCATGCCGCGGCGTTCGATTCGCTCGAAGCACCGTCGGGATGCGCGCGAGCGGATCTCCGTCGCGGGCCGAACAAGCCAGGCCTCGGCTTGGTAGCCCCACTGGGAGAGGTAGTAGCCCGCGGCCATGGCATCTCCTCCGTTGTTGCCCATCCCTACGAGGATCCCGACCCGGGAGGGCGGGGCGGAGAGTCGACGCGCCGCCTCTTCGGCGACCGCGCGTCCCGCGTTCTCCATCAGGGCGTCGATGGGGACCCCGAGGGCGACCGCGTTCTCCTCGGCGACCGCCATCTCGAGCGAATCGATGCGGGGGGCGGCCGGGGCCGTCATCCTGGTTCAGGTGGCCGTGGGCGGGACCGAGTCGGAGGGAGGTGCATCCGGCGCGCCGAACAGATCCATCGAGGCGGGCAGGAGCTTGCGGCGCGAGAGGTACTGCGCCTGGGTGCGGCTGTAGCGGAAGATGATGTCGGCCTTTCCTTCCTGGAATCCCCACGGGCGCACGACGAGGAGATCGCCCTCTCGGATCCACATCTTCTTCTTCATCTTCCCCGTGATGCGACCCATCCGCGAGATCGAGTCGTCGCACATGACCTGGATCCGCGCGGCTCCGAGCAGTCGGCTCGCGATGCCGAAGGATTCGCCCCGGCTCTTCCGAGGCAGCGGGAGTCGGCCGACGTCTTCGCCGCTTTCGACGAGCTCGACGGTGGCGGGAGCCGCTTCGGGTTCCGAGGGAGCCGGAGCTTCGTCGGAAGCGTCCGGCTTGGAGGGATCGGTCACGCCCTAACGAGACGGGGTGGGTATGTAAGTCCTCACGTCCGCTCTCCGGGGAGCGCGGATCGGCGGACCGAAGCCTTTAGTGCCGGGGCCGATGGGGGGAACGTGGTCGTCCGTCTCGAGTCTCGCGCGTTCGCGGAGAGCGCCGTACGGGCGAGCCTCGCGCACATCCTATCGGAGACCGCGATCGCCTCGATCTCGACCGTCGCCCCCGGACACCGGGCGCACATCAACACCGCGTTCGTCGCCTACACGCCCGATCTCGAATTCTACTTCATCTCGGATCCGGCGTCCACGCACGCCCAGAACCTCCTCCGGAACCCGTCCATGGCCCTGACGATCTTTCGCTCGACGCAGCGCTGGGGCGGCAACGACCGGGGCGCGCAGCTGTTCGGAAAGGCGCATCGGGTCTCGGGCGCGGCGGCGAAGACCGCGAGCCGGGTCTACGCGCGCCGGTTCCCCCGCTACGCGCAGTACCTGCGCGGGCGGACCCCGCAGGACCGGCTCCTCGCGGACGGATTGAGAACGCTCGCCTTCTTCCGCTTCGCTCCCGATCGCGTCCAGGTCTTGGACGAGGGGCGGTTCGGGGCCGCCACGTTCGCGAGCGCCTCGGTCCGCCGTACCCGACGCTAGCGGGGACGGAACACGCGGCGGGGATTCTCCTCGAGGATGCGCCGCTGCGCGTCCTCCGGCAGCCCCAGGGCGCGGAACTGCTCGAGGTTCTCGCCGATCCCTTTGACCCCGGGCCCCGGCCAGTCGCTGCCGAAGAGAACCTTGTCCGAGATGCGGGGCAGGATGGGAAAGTACTCGAGCAGCCTCGTCGGAGGGACGCCGGAGATCTCGAGCCACACGTTGGGGAACCGCCGAGCGAGGTAGACGGCCTCTTCCGTCCAGAACGGACGGCCCCCATGGGCCAGCACGATCGTCAGCTCGGGATAGTCCAGGGCCACGTCCTCCAGGAGGAGCGGGTCCCCGAAGCGACTCCGGGCGCGGGGAAAGATCGACGTGCCCGTGTGGAATATCACGGGGAGCGTGTGCCGGGCGCACGCGGCGTAGATCTCCGAGAGGCCCGGGTGTCGGCCCTCCGCGTAATCGTTGGGACGGAAGAGCTGGTGCGGGGGGTGGAGCTTCAACGCCCGGATGCCGAGCGCATCGACGAGGTGGCGGATCTCCTCCGCCGGTTTGGGGTGATCGGGCGAGATCCCTCCGACCGCGATGAGCCGATCCGGGTCGGCTCGGGCGTACTCACTGACGAACGCGTTCGCCTTCTCGGTGTATCCGATCACTTCCGGTGCGACGTAGTTGACCAGCACCGCCCGCTCGACCCCGGAGCGGTCGAGCATGTCGAGGAAGAGGCGCGGTTCGTGGACCAGCCGCGCGACCTGGGGATCGATGTGCCCGATGAGCTGGAGCGCGTCCGGGCGCATCTCCCAGATGGGGTTGATGTGGACATGGCAGTCCGTGACGTCCATCGGAGCGCCTCGACCGCCGCCGAAATATAAGCGCGAACGGACGCGGGCCCCGGTCGAAGACTTATCATGTCGCGACCCGTCCGCGCAGCGGACCGATGGCGGACGACTTCGACGTGATCGTGGTCGGCGCCGGGATGGCCGGCAGCCCCGCCGCGATCCGCCTCGCGCAGGGCGGAGCGCGGGTCCTCCTCCTTGAACGGGCCCCCGAGGCGGGAGCGAAGAACCTCTCGGGCGGCGTTCTCTGGGGGCGCGATCTCGACCGGATCCTCCCGGATTGGACCGCGCAGATGCCGCTCGAGCGGCACATCGTGCGCAAGCGATTCGGTTTCCTGACCGAGGATGGAGCGCTCTCGGTCGACTTCGACGACGAGCGCTGGAAGCGAGCGCCGTTCGCCGCGCACACCGTGTTGCGGGCGCGAACGGATGCCTGGCTCGCGAAGAAGGCAGAGGAGGCCGGGGCGACCGTGGTCACTGGGGTCCCCGTCGACGGCCTTCTGTGGGAGGGCACGCGGGCCCGCGGGGTGCTCCAGGGCGGGGAACCGATGACCGCCCCGATCACGATCGTGGCCGACGGGGCGAACTCTCGCGTCACGCTCGGGACCCCGATCCGGCCGGCGAAGCGCCTGGAGTGGAGCGCCACCGAGCTCGGCATCAAGGAAACATATCGGCTCCCCGCCGAGCGGATCGAGGAGCGCTTCCAGCTCGGACCGGGCGAAGGGCACGCGGAGGAGTGGGTCGCCGGCATGCTCCCTCCCGGCGTCATGGGGGGCGGGTTCCTCTACACCAACGCCGACACGTTGTCGATCGGCCTGATCGTGAACATCGGATCCATGTACGGACAGCCTACGCCCTCCCACGAGCTGATCGAGCGGTTCCGGATGCATCCAACGATCGCCGCCCGCTTGAAGGACGCCGAGCTCGTGGAGTACGGAGCGAAGCTCATCAGCTCCGGCTGGGCGAGCCGGCCCGCGGCATTCTCCGGCGAGGGCTGGATGGTCACGGGGGACGCGGCGGGATTCGTGTTCTCCAACGGGATCGTCATCCAGGGCATGAACTACGCGATCCGAAGCGGGCTCGAGGCCGCCGAAACGGCGCTCGCGGCCAGGTCGGCGGGCGACGCATCGGCCTCTCGGCTATCGGAGTACGACCGGCGACTCGAAGCGACGGGGATCCTGCACGACTTCCGGGAGTTCGAGAAGATGGACCGCGTGAAGTGGAACTCCCGCTTCTACGGGGTCCATCCGAAGCTCGCGATCGAGATGTTCCATGCGATGCTATCGGAGTCCGGGGAGCCGAAACGCCACCTCCGCGAGCTCCTTCGCGCGGCGCGCGCCGCCTCCGGCGACTCCCGAATGGACCTCGCGCGCGACACGCTCGACCTCGCTCGATACTTCTGAAAGGCGCCGGAGCGTGCCTCAAGACCCGAGGCCGGTCCGATCTCGACCACCGGCTCCCTGCACGTCGAGACGTTCGGAGCGATCCGAAGCTCCTCCACGCCGGAGGCGAAGTAGGACGGACGAGGAGCGGACAGCTCATGCTTTGCGCGTTCGGCTGCCGAGTTCTCCCCGACGGTTAGGTGTGGATCCCGCTCGGGAAGCGGGTGTTCGACACCACACTCTAGCGCCTCGGCTACGATGTGGAGACCACCCGGCTGCGCCACGTGAATGGGAGGTGCCAGGGTTTCCTCTACGCCGGTGAACGGCGAGCCCCTCAATTCGCCGGGAGACCCCGGACGCGTCGGATCTCCTTCGTGAGCGCAGGGACGATCTGGAACAAGTCCCCGACGATGCCGTAGTCGGCCACGCGGAAGATCGGGGCGGTGGAGTCGTTGTTGATGGCGACGATCACTCGGGAGCTCACCATGCCCACAATGTGCTGGATCGCTCCGGAGATCCCCACCGCGATGTAGAGCTGCGGAGAGACGGCCTTGCCCGTCTGGCCGACCTGGAAGGAACTCGGCCGCCATCCCGCGTCGGTGACGGCGCGGGAAGCTCCGACGGCCGCTCCGAGCGAAGCCGCCAGCTCCTCGACGAGGCGGAAGCCGTTCGCGTCCCGAACCCCGCGGCCACCCGAGACCACGATGGAGGCGTCGGAGAGCGCGGGCCCGGCCGACGAACCGGCCGCGGCAACCTCGCTCCGTCGCGCTGCCAGTAGGGGGTCGGGAATCTCCGGGCCGGAGTCCGGCTCGGTGGTGGCCGTTGCCGCGCCTGCGGTGGGCTCGGCGAACGCATGGGGACGGATCGCGATCGCGATGCGCGGCCCGGTAAGGCGACGGGTCTCGGTGGCTCGGCCCCCGTAGACCGGTCGGCGTACGCGGAGCGCGCTCGCATCGGCCCACGTCGCTTCCGTCACGCCGTTCGCCGCCGCCGCGTTCCATCGAACGGCCAGGCGGCCCGTCAGGTCCCGACCGAATTCCGTTCCGCCGGTCACGATGACGGACGCGGAGACCGCCTCTGCCGATGCAACGACGCTCACCGCGATCGCCCCGGCCCCCGCCGCGTCGAGGCGCGGGTCCTCCCGGGTCCGGATGCGCGTCACTCCGAGCTCCCCGAACTCCGTCACCGAGAGGGCCAGCGAACTGCCCGCGAGGAATCCGACCACGGAGCCTTCGGGGCCCGCGAGCCCGAGCGCAACCCCGACCGCCTCCCGCGTCGCGGAGGTGAGATGGCCGGAAAGCCGCTCGCCGACGACGAGGATGGAGGGCGTCATGGGAAGACCTTCGCCTCCTCGCGCAGGATGCGGACGAGCGTCTCCGCCGCCTCTTCCGGGGACTTGTACTCGATCATCTTCGCGCCGGTGCGGGCCGGCGGGAGCTCGAACCGTTCCGCCACCGAGCGGGGTCGGGCCGCCTCTCCGAGCGCGGCCGAGACCTCGGCCCAGGGGATCTTCGCGATCGGCATCTTCCGGGATTTGAGGATGTTCGGCAGTTTCGCGGTCCGCGGATCGTTCCACGCCTGCTGGAGCGCGATGGCGCACGGGAGGGGAGCGGTCCAGCTCTCGACGCCCTCCTCGGTCGCGCGCTGGAACGTGAGAGACCCGGTCGCCGAGTCGACGCGAAGGTTGACGACGGTGCCGAAGTCCACGATACCTAGGGACTCGGCGATGGCGGCCGTCACGAGACCTTCCTCGTCATCGCCCGCCTGCTTGCCTCCCAAGAGGAGCTCGTGCGGGACCCGGGCGAGCGCGAAGGCGAGCGCGCGGGCCACGATCCCGGGATCGTCCGCCCCTTCCGCCGGCGATTCGACCCAGGTCGCCTCATCGACCCCGAGGGCGAGGGCGGCGCGCAGGACCTCCTCAGTGCGGGGCGCCGGACCGAACGCGAGCGCCCGTACCTTCGAGCCGGGCGTCGCCTCGCGGAGGAGGAGCGCCTGCTCGATCGCGGACTCGTCGTAGCCGGCGAGCACGAACTTGACGCCCTCGGCGTCGAGCTGGGTCCCGTCGGCTCGGGCGCGCAGGCGGGTCTCCGCCTCCGGTACCGGCTTGATCAGAACGGCGATCTCCATCGGCTACCCCGGGCCTACGCGTACGCTCGCAGCAACTCTTTCGAGATGACGATCCGCTGGATCTCGTTCGCGCCCTCATAGATCTGGGTGAGCTTCGCGTCGCGCAGGAGCTTCTCGACCGGATACTCCTTCATGTAGCCGTAGCCGCCGAAGATCTGGATTGCGTCGTCGGCGACGCGCATCGCGGCGTCGGAGGCGAAGCACTTCGCGATCGCCGACTCGAGCGATCCCCGCTCTCCCCGGTCGATCGTCACGGCGGCCTGCCAGGTGAGGAGCCGCGCGGCGCGAATGGACTGGACCATGTTGGCGAGCTTGATCTGGATCGCTTGGTGCTCGGCGATCGGCTTGCCGAACGAACGGCGACCGAGCGCGTACTTTGCGGCGTGGTCGAGCGCCGCCTGGCCGATCCCGGTCGCGAGCGCGCCGATCGGCGTCCGGGTCTGGTCGAGCGTGCGCATCGCGATCGAGAACCCTTCGCCCTCGGCGCCGAGCCGGTTCGCGACGGGCACTCGAACCCCCTCGAAGTGGACCGTGCTGGTAGAGCTCGCGCGGTGGCCCATCTTGTCCTCGTCCTTTCCGGGAGCGACCCCGCGAGTGTCGCGGGGAACGATGAACGCGGTGATCCCTTTGTGGCCGAGCTGCGGATCGATCGTCGCGAAGACCGTGTACAGCGAGGCGTGGGGGGCGTTGGTGATGAAGCACTTCTCCCCGTCGAGGACGTAGTGATCCCCCTCCTTTCGCGCACGCGTCTTCAGCGCACCGGCATCGCTGCCGCCGCCGGGCTCGGTCAGGCAGAAGGACGCGAGATGGTACTCCGCGCAGAACGGCGTGAGCCATTGCGCCCGCTGCTCCGCCGTCCCGCCGAGGATGATCGGTTCGAGCGCGAGGCAGTTGGCGATGATCGAGGTCGTCATGCCCCCGCAGCCCTGGGCGAGCTCCTCGACGATCAGGCATTGGTCCATGACCGAGAGGCCGCTGCCGCCGTACTCGGTCGGCACGTTCAGGTTCATCAGTCCAAGCTCCCAGCCCCTGCGATAGATCTCCTCGGGGAAGCGTCCGGCCTTGTCGCACTCCGCGGCATGCGGCGCCATCTCGGTCCGCGCGAACTTCCGGGCGAGGTCCCGGAGGCTTTCCTGTTCCGGAGTGAGTGAGAAGTCCGGCATGGGGGGCCGCCGGGCGCGACTACTAGCACCCGATATATCACAACTTGGGTCGTGGAAGTCGTGACCCGACGTACGGAGCCCCGGAAAAGCTCACCGACCGAGCTCACGGTCGGCGGATACGCTCGCCTCGATCGCGCGCGGACGCGACGCACCGGGGTCCCCGAGATAGTGCTCGCGGAGGGCAAGAGCGCCGAGCATCTGGTCGGCATCCTTCGTGCGCTTCACCGAAAGGGGGAAGGCGCTATCGTCTCCCGCCCCACCCCCGCTCAGCTGCGACGTCTCCGGGCGGAACGGGCGACGGGGCTTCCCGTCCGGGAGCTCGCGGGCGGACGGGTGCTCCGGCTCCTCGGACCGCTGCATGTTCACTACGCACGGGGACCGATCGCGCTCGTCACCGCGGGGACGAGCGACGTGGTCATCGCCGAAGAAGCCCGGGCGGTACTCAACGAACTCGGGATCCGGACCGTGACGGCCTACGACGTCGGAGTGGCGGGGCTGCACCGCCTCCTGCGCGCCGTGAGGAAGCTGGAGCGCCATCGCCCTCGGTGCTACCTCGTGTTCGCGGGACGAGAGGGAGCCCTCGCCACGGTCGTCGCGGGCCTGGTCCGCGCCCCCGTTGTCGGGGTCCCCGTCTCGGTCGGCTACGGCCGGGGCGGCGCCGGGGAGGGCGCGCTCTCCTCGATGCTGCAATCGTGCGCGCCGCTCGCCGTGGTCAACATCGACGCGGCCGTGCCGGCCGCTCTCTTCGCCGCGCATCTGCTCACTCGCCTCCGCCCCGAGCGGCCCCGCGCCGGAGACACGGAACCGCCCACTTCCGCCCGGACTCCTAAGACCTGAACCCTCGCGGAGGCTCGGGCGGAGGTAGATGGTCGAGCCGGGGGCGTGGGGAGCCATCGCGGTCTTCGCGATCGCGCTCCTGCTCGTCGCTCGATGGGAGCGCTACCGCGCCGCGTTCGTGCTGGGCGGGGCCGTCGCGGTCATCGCCGTGGGCTGGGTCCCGCTGCCATCGCTCGTGCCGTCGGGCCCCGGGGGGAACGCCGGCGCGGTTGATTGGAACACGCTCGGCTTGATCGTCGGGGTTCTCCTCTTCGCCGGCCTCCTCGGCGCCCTCGGGCTGTTCCGCGCGGCGGCCCACGCGATCGCACGTCGGACGGCCGACCGCCCACTCGCCCTCTACGCATCCCTGGTGCTTCTCACGGCGGTCCTGAGCGCGTTCGTCAACGCGGTCGCGGTGATGAGCCTGCTCGCCGCCGTGACCCTGGAGATCGTCCGGCGCTTCGGGCAGAACCCGATCCCGCTGTTGCTCGCCGAAATCGCGGCGGCGAACATCGGGGGGACGATGTCGCTCGTCGGGAATCCTCCGAATCTGATCCTCGGCGAGTACTTCGGCTACACGTTCATCGACTTCCTGCAGTATGCGGCCCTGCCGGCGCTCGCCGCACTCGCCGTAACTCTGTACCTATTCTCGCGAAGGGTCGACCGAACCCCGCGGGAAGCTCCCGCCTCCGCCGTACCCTTCCGTGCGGAGCATCCGCCCCTTCGATTGGCCGCGGCGGTCGGGGCGTTCGCGGTCCTGTTGGTGTTCCTATCGGTACCCGGGGCCCTCGGGATACCCGTCTGGCTGATCGGCGTGCTCGGCGGGCTCGTGGCGCTGGCGCTATCGTTCCCCGTCTACACGACCCGGGTGATCCGCTCATTCGATGGGGAGATCGTGCTGTTCCTGCTCGGGCTCTTCATCCTCGTCGGGGCGCTCGTAGGCACCGGCGCCGTGAGCGCGATCGCGGATGGGCTCGCGTCGATCGGGACCCGAAACCTCCTCGTGATGGGTTCGATCCTGCTCTGGGCGCTCGCCCTTGCGTCGGCGTTCATCGACAGCGTTCCCATGGCCGCGGTGGCCGGGCCGCTGATCGCCCGGCTTTCCACCGACACGGGGCTCTCCGCAAAGCCCCTCGTGTTTGCCTCGGTCTTGGGACTCGGCATCGGCGGGAGCGGCACCCCGATCGGGTCCGCCTCCAACATCGTCGCGCTCTCGGCCGCGCGCCGAGCGGGCGTGACGATCACCTGGCCCACCTATCTCAAACGCGCACTGCCGTACACCTTCGCCGCGTTGGCCATCGCCAACCTCCTCTGGCTCTTCCTATCCTAAGCGGACCGCGGGGTGCGGGGGTAGTCTATTTGAGACCCTCCGTTGGTCGTGGGGCCATGCGCGGACGGACGGCGTTCCTCTCCGAAGAGGCGGAGCAGGAGGAGCGGGAGGGCCGCGATCGCCTCGAGGCGATCGACGGCAAGCTGCGCATCCTCCACCAGCGCCGTCAGGACCTGGTCGACCAGGTCCGCGAGCTCGCGGCCGAGCAGAAGGCCCTCTACGATTCCCAGCACGGTCCGCAGGCCGCCGCCGAGCAACGCTACGAGGAACACCGCCAGATGGGCCGGGAGATCGCCCGACTGCGCGATGCACGCAACGCGGCCCGCGCGAAGCTCGACGAGCTCACCGCCCGCACTCGGGAGATCCGCTCGGAGATCCCCGCGAGCGAGCGCGCGCGGCCCGAGCAGGTCCGCAAGGAGATCGCCGAGCTCGAGCTGCGCCAGCAGACCCACGCGTTCCCCGTCAAGGAGGAGAACGCGCTCATCGCACGGATGCGCGAGCGCAGCCAGTTCCTCAAAGAGCTCGAAGCGCACGCCGCGGTGCTCGCCGAACACGAGAAACGCTTGAAGGAGGCGGAGACCGCGATGCGGGAAGCGCGGGGCGAGGTCAGCCGCCTCGGCTCGGAGACCGTTCGCCTGAAGGGCGACCGGGACGCGAAGCTCGATGAGGTCCGTTCCAATCTCGTCGCCCAGGGCTCGGTCGTTGCGCAGATGCGAGCGAAGGGTCTGTTGCGCCGCCAGATCATGGAGAAGCTCGATTCGGTGAACCGGGAGTTCGCGACCCTCGACCGTGAGGCCGTGCAGCTGGTGGATAAGTCACGCCAGCGCCGGGAGGAGGCGCGCGACGCCGCGCGTCGGTTCGCCCCCCAGCGGCGCGGAGCCGGGCCGGAAGAGGTTCGAGCCCGCGTGGCAGAATCGACCCTCGAGCAGCTGAAGAAGCACGGTCGGGTCACGCTCCGCTAAGCGAGGCTCGCTCCGAGCGCCTCGGGCGGGCGCGGTCAGTACCCGCCGCTTCCGGAGGACCCGCCCGTGTGGCTCGGGCCGGGATAGATGTTCAGGACCGTGACCACGAAGACGAGGGTCTGCCCCATCACTTCGGCGTTGAAGTTCCAGACCTGGGTGTTCGTAGCGGGGCTGATCGAACTGACGATGAACTTGTTCGCGCTGCAGACCGTGCTCGCCGAACTCGGCAGCTTGCCCAGGACGAGTCCCGCCTGGCTGGGGGCGAGCAGGCTCGTGAGAGTGATCGTGCCCGCGCCGCCGCTTGCGGTCGAGATGTTCGTCACCTGCTCGGGGTACCCGTACGGCGAGGCGAGCTGACCGAGAGTGGGATGGTACTGGACGACGACCCAGCTCGCGTTCGCGCTGAGGACGAAGTCGGTCCAACCGTACTGCGGGTCAGCGAACTGGGCCCCCGTCGCGGCGGTCGCGTTGGGATATTGCGTATGGAAGGTGGACAGCGCGATGAGGTTCGTGGCGGGAATCGTGTAGACGAGCGGGCTGCTCTGGTAGCACCCGGCCTGCCCGTTGCCGTAGCCGAGCGACGGCGGGATCGAGATCCATTTGCTGACGTTCCCGGTCATCCCGAGCATGCCCTTCCAGAACCCGGTGATGACCGTGTTGAAGGTGGTGTTGTGGACCACGTAGCCGCCGGATGGAGCGGTGGGCCCGACATGGACGCCGAGCGGCGTGTAGGCCGCTTGCGATCCTCGATTGGCGAATTCGAGAGATTTCTTCAGGTTCGAGTTGTTCGCGACGCTCCAGAGCGACGTGTCGAAGATCGCACCGGCCTGGGGACCGCTTCCGAAGTAGCCGACGTAGTTCACGGTCACGTTGTCGCCCAGTTCGACCGAAAGGAGCGGTTTCGTCGGGGAGAGCTTGGAGTGGTAGTAGAGGTAGGCCCCGGCTCCGCTGGCGGCCACGATGACGATGGCCATGAAGACCGCGAGGGGCCAATACGAGTACTTGTGGGCCATTGAGTTCTAGTTCCGTTGGAAGGTGGGGGTCAGTTCGTCGCTGGTCTCGTCACGTGATCGGAGAGACAGGTGGTCTTCATCCCCCCGCCGCCGAGTGTCGAGGTGGTATAAATGTATCCAATCGGCGGGCGGCTTGGGTCAGCCGTCCGTGAGGGCGGAAGCGCGGCGAAGGCGGCCCATGATCGGCTCCTCGACCACGCCGTCGTCCTGCAGGCGGGCGAGGATGGTCTCCGCGGCCTCCTCGGAGAGGCCCCGCTCCGCCAGGCGCTGACGCAGCTCGCGGTAGTCCGCATATCCGTCCATCGACCCATCCGCGAGCTCGTCCATCACATCGAGGAACGCCGACTCGTTCGCGCGTTCGGACGCGCTCGGGGCTTCTCGGCGCCGGTGGGCTGGGGCCTCCACCCGTGTCACCCGAACGGTCGCCGGGATACCGGGCGCGGCCGAGGGGGACGGGGCGCGGCCCTCGATCGCAGGGAGCAACAGCTTCAGGGTCGTCCGGAAGGCGGAGCGGTCGATGGCGGGGTACCGCCGGATCGCCTCCCGGGCCGCCCGCAGCCCCGCGGCGCCGATCCCTTCCGCTCGCAGGTTCGCATCGGGGACCATCGGCTCCTTCAGGAGCCGTTCTACGAGCTCGAGTCGATCGAGGCTCTGGCTCAGCTCATCGAGAAGCGCGACCCGCAGCTGACCCTCGTCCAGCGGGCGTAGGGCTTCCGCCCGAATCGAAACGTATCCCGTTCCGTCGTTCCCGCGGTAGAGATGGACCTTCCCGGCGACCAAGGCCGGCTGGGGCGTCGTGATCGCGCGCAGCTGCGCCATGGCCCGCGGCTGGAAGCCGCCCGCCGTCACGGCCACCGTACCGGTGGGGTCGGTGAGGCGGGAGCGCCAGAACGGCTGGGCGGGATCCCGGCCGATCGACTCCGGCGGGCTCAGGGTCCCCGCGATGAGCACTCGGCTCATCCGCGACCCGTACGGGGAAAGCAGGTACGTGGCCGCTCGCTCCCCGGTGCCGCGCTCCTCTTGGAGCGCGGCCAGGATCTCCGCGACCGTTTCCCGCCAGGCGGTCTCGCGCAACGCCATCGTCTAACTCCCCAGCCGAGCCGCGAGCTCGCGCGCGCGCGTCGGGACCTCGATGGTCACGCGCTCGATCGATTCGGGGTACACGGTCAGGCCGAAGTCGTCCTTGGAAGCCCGGCCCCGAACGCGGACATGAGTGCCAAAGGTCGCCTCGAAGAGCTGCTCCTCGAGGAGCGTCGGGTCCGGCGCGTCGCGCAGGCGGGCGAGGGCCCCTTCGAGCGAGACGCCCCAGAGCATCTCGGTCCCCTCCCGGGCGGCGTTCACGGTGGCCGAGCCCGAGCCGTCATCGACGACGAACCGTCCTCGCAGATCGGCGACGCCCTGGACGGCTCCGTGCGTGGGACATATCCCTCCGGCGACGGCGCGCTTGCAGGTGGGGCATCGATAGACGAGGCCGCTCGGGGGAAGGAGCCCGAGGATCACGCCCTCGAGCGCGATCGACTCTCCTCCGCCCGCTTCCTCGATCTCGGCGATGGGGCGGGGTGGGGTCGAGAGCACCTCCGCCGGCTGGGGCAGATCCGCGCCCTCGATACGGGCCACGACCGAGCGCTCATCGAGATTGAGTTGCGGGCGGTTGCGGAACATGCGCACGTATCCTCCCGCGATGCGCACCGTCTGGCCGGCCTGGAGAGCGAAGTCGCTCCACGAGGTGAAGGCGATCGAGCCGCTCCGGTCGGCGAGGAGACCTTCGTAGATCGCCCGCTGCTCGGTTCCGACGGTGACCGTGCGCGGGGAGATGCGCACCACTCGGCCCTCGATGCGGAATCCCTCATCGGAGGCTCCCAGCTCGCGGATCTTGCGCAGAGGAATGTCGTCGCCGTCGACCGGCGGGAGCTCGAGCTCGCTCGCCGGCGCGACGCGCGTGCGGTAGCCGAACGAGACCTCGGGCCGTCCCCGAAACTCGCGGACCTGAGCGTTCACGGCGCGCAGGACCGTTCCACGGTCGACGCCCTCGGCCGGAGGTTCCCACCACGTGAACCGGACGGTCGCCGTCCCGTCGCTCAACAGGCCCGAGAGGAACGTGCGACGCCGACCGTCGGCGGTGTTGGTGTACTCGCGACGCTCCACCGTCACGACGCGTCCCAGGATCTGGACGGGGGCGTCCGTCGGTCGCAGGTCGCGCAGCCGGGTATCGGTGGGTGAGGCGGGCTCCGCAGCTTCCGTCACGTTCGTTCTCTCGCGGTCGCTCCCCACAGCGGGTCTTGATAAAAACCCGACACCGCGCCTGAACGCTGAGCTCTCCGAGGGGGAGTACGCCTTATCGGGCCGGCGACGATGGACCGAACGTGCCTGCCCCGTTCCTCGACCGCCTCGACCATGTCCTCTGCGAGACCAATTCGCTGGTGTCGGTGGGGCTCGATCCGGACCCGGCGCGAACGCCCTCCCCCCTGCGCCGGCAGAGTCGGACCCGTCAGCTCGATGCCTTCCTCGGCGGGATCGTCGGGGCCACGCGCCCGTACGTGTCGGCGTACAAGATGCAGCTCGCCGCCTACTGGAGCTACGGAGCGGCAGGGTTCGGCGCCCTGGAGCGTGTCGTCCGAAAGATCGGGCCGAGCCGCATCAAGATCCTCGACCTGAAAGCGAACGACATCCCGAACACCATGCGCCTGCTCGCCGACGGAGTGTTCGATGCCTTCGGGTTCGACGCGATCACCGTGACCCCGTGGATGGGCTGGGAGAGCCTTGTACCGGTCGCGGCCCGTCCCGATCGGGGCTACTTCGTAGTGGCCCACACCAGCAACCCCGGTTCCCGGGACTTCCAGGAAATCCGCCATGGCTCCTCGCCGCTGTGGATCGAGATCGTTCGGACCGTGGGCAAGCTCGCGCGCAAGAGCGGAAACGCCGGCGTCGTCATCGGGGCCACCGATCCTCGAGCGGTCGCGCGGGCCCGCGCCGCGCTCGGCGAGCGGGGCGCGATCCTTCTTCCCGGGATCGGTGCGCAGCGCGGGGATCTCGCCGCGAGCATCTCGGGCGGGGTCGACCGCAACGGCCGCGGGCTCCTAGCGGCGGCTTCTCGCAGCATCCTGTACGCATCCTCGAAGAGCGACTGGCGGGCGGCCGCCGGCTTCGAAGCGCGACGCCTGCGCGACGAGATCAACGATCTGCGAGCACCTCGGCGTAGAGCTTGAGGAGCTGGCCGGTCACGGTCTCGACACCGTAGCGTTGCTCCGCGCGTTTGCGCGCGGCGGCAGCCATCCGAGCGCGCATCGCGTCGTCGTCGAGGATCTCCCGAATGCGGGCGGCCAGATCGGAGGCGATCAGCGGTTCGGCGAGGAGTCCCTCCTTCCCCGGCTCTATCACCTCTCGGACCCCGGGCATGTCCGCCGTGACGACCGGGAGCCCCACGGCCATCGCTTCGGCTACCGCGAGCCCAAAGCCCTCGAGCCGGTTCTGGGAGGGAAAGACGAACAGATCGGCCGCGCAGAGGTACCGGGGCAGGTCGACGTCCGAGACCTCCGTCAGGAATCGCACGCGGTGGGGGACGCCGAGGCGGTACGCGAGTCGTCGGAGGTACGCGAAGCGGGGGCCGCTGCCGATCGCGAGGAGTACCACGTCGCTGGGCAGCTCGGCAAGCGCCCGCAGGATCACGTCCACGCCCTTGTGCGGGACGAGCCGACCGGTGAATGCGAGCACTCGCTTTCCCTCGAGCGCGAAATCGCGGCGGATGTCGGAGGCGTCGAGGCCGGGCCGGAATCGATCGAGATCGACGACCGAGGGGATGATCTCGAGGGGCCGTCCGCGCAGGACGGCGGAGGTCATCCCATAGCTGCGCGTGTGGACGATGATCCGATCGACCCGGGCCAGCGTGCGGGTCAGGAAGATCCGCTGGAACGCCTCCGTGAGGACGCGACCCCAGGGGCCCGGGAGGTAGAGATCGCAGTGGTACGTGAGGCAGATCGGGACCGGGCTCCGCTGCAGCGCGCGGACCGCAAAGTACGAGGTGAGCGGTGGGGGGTAGTGCAGGTGGACGATGTCCGCCTTCAGCCCCTTGAGCACGCGGCCGACCGCGGGATCGATCGGAGTGTTGAGGAGGACCGCTCGGCAGGGCGCTCGGGCGATCCGGTACCCTTCGAGATCCTCCTGCGCGGGTAGGTCGGGATCGAAGCGCGCGGTGAGCACCACCACGTCCTGGCCCTGCAGCGCGAATCCCCGTGCGAGCTGGCGGACGTGCGTCTCGACACCCCCGGCGTGGGGATAGAAGAACGGAGTAACGAGGACGATGCGCACGGGCTCCTCCGATAGAGCATCGGAGGTCACTTAGGTAAAGGGCGCGGTCGAATGGACTGACTAGGCCTCGGTGACACCGGGGCGTCGGGGCGCGGCCGGTTGCGACTCGCGCGCTTGGAGCAACTCGGAGTCCGGCACGCCCGCGAGATCGAGACCCTTCATCGGTTCCCCGAGCCCTTCCGAGACGCGGGCGAGCACCTCGGGCTGATCGAAGTGCAGCGAGGCCTCCACCACCGCGCGCGCGACCTTCTCCGGGTGCTGGGACTTGAAGATCCCGCTCCCCACGAAGATCCCGTCGACCCCGAGGAGTCGACAGAGCGCGGCATCCGCCGGAGTCGCGATCCCTCCGGCTGCGAAGTTGACGACGGGCAGGCGTCCGAGCGCCCGGACCTCTTCCACGGTCGAGGGCAGCACCCGGGCCTTCCGGGCCCAGAGCGCGGCGTTCTTCTTGGTCATCTTGCGGACGAGGGCGATCTCCGAGCTGATCTGGTGAATGTGGCGGACGGCCTCGATCACGTTGCCCGTTCCGGCCTCGCCTTTCGTGCGGATCATCGCCGCGCCCTCGTCGATGCGGCGGAGCGCCTCCCCGAGGTTTCGGGCGCCGCAGACGAACGGTACCTGGAACGCCTTCTTGTCGACGTGGTAGAAGGGATCCGCCGGCGTGAGGACCTCGGACTCGTCCACCATGTCGACTCCGAGCGACTCCAGGATCCGGGCCTCGGAGGTGTGGCCGATGCGGCATTTGGCCATCACGGGAATCGTGACGCGAGCCTGGATCTCGCGAACCTTGAGCGGGTCGGCCATGCGGGCGACACCGCCCATGGCCCGGATGTCCGCGGGGACCCGCTCCAGCGCCATCACCGCGACGGCCCCGGCCTCCTCTGCGAGCGAGGCCTGTTCCGCGTTGGTGACGTCCATGATGACGCCGCCCTGCTGCATGCGGGCAAAGCCGCGCTTGACGAGCTCCGTGCCGAACCGAAGCTGGTCCATCGAATCGACCATCGCGCGACGCCCCTCTACCGCATAGACTCGCGAGGTGTATATCACGTTAGACCGGCACGCCGCCGGCCCTCGTGGGTCGATACGGGCGTCGATGAGCGACGAGCCCTCCCTCGACCCGCACGCGAACCGGTCGTTCTGCAAACGTTAATGCCGCGGGCGGGATAGTCTTCCTCGCAGGGGGAGCTGTGAACCGGCTGAGAGGACGAGCACGCCTCGTCGACCCCAGGAACCTGCACGGGATAATGCCCGCGAAGGGAACGCGATGGACGAAGTAACCATCCTCTCCGCCGGTTCGCCGGAGGAATGAGTAGCGCACCATCGAACGCGGCCGCGCCGCCACGGCGATTGCGCCGCCCGGGCCGCGCGAGCACGATCATCCTGATCGCGGCGGTCTCGGTGGTCGTCGTCGTAGCCGGTATCGGCCTCACGCAGTACTACCTCACCCCGACGCCGACCCTGACGATCTACACGTATTCGAGCCTCTTCGGCGGTACGTGCGGTGCCCCTGCGTTCTCGAACGTCTTCGGGACCTTCGAGGCGGCGCACCACATCCGCATCCAGGTCGAGTGTCCTTCCGGAGATCTTGCGAGCACGCTGCTCGCGCAGAAGAACTCGCCCGGAGCGGACCTCGTGATCGGGCTGGACGAGATCACCGCGAGCCAAGCCGAGAGCCAGTCGCTGCTCATCCCGTACGTTTCCCCCGCGCTCGCGACCGTACCGGCCTCGCTGGTCCGGGACCTGAGCCCGGATCACGCGGTCACCCCGTACGAGTACGGCTATCTCGGCATCGACTACAACGCTTCGTTCCGCACGATCACGAACGGCGCCATCGCGAACTCCTCGTTCCTGAACTTCTCGCAGAACTCCACCTGGGCGCGCCAGCTCCTCTACGAGAACCCCACGACCGACATCACGGGGGAGGAGTTCCTGGCATGGGAGATCGAGTTCTACTCCGCGATCCTGCACGAGAACTGGCAGAGCTTCTGGCAGCAGGTCCTTCCGTACGCTCCCAGCGCGCCCGACTGGTCGACCGCGTTCAACGAGTTCACCTCTCCTCCGGGAAACCCGCTCGCGGTCGTCAGCTACACGACCGACCCGGCCTACGCGATCGACAACCCCGGCCTCGGGGCGTTCAACACGACCGTGACGAACTGGAACCACACGCTCTACGGTTGGCAGACCATCTACGGGATCGGGATCGTCGCCGGGACGCAGCACCTCTCCCTCGACGAACAGTTCATCAACTGGTTCCTGAACGGGACGGTCCAGAACGAGATCCCGCTCAACGAGTGGGAGTACCCGGCGAACCGGACGGTCCCGCTCCCCTCCGAGTACCGCGGACTGATCGACCCGAACTCGATTGTGCCGCTCAACGAGTACACGACCCCCTCCGCACTCGCCACGAACATCGCGAACTGGCAGAACGAATGGCAGACCCTGGCGAACCAGTACGCTCCGCCGTAGGCGCTCGGGAGGCCTGGCCGGTCCTCCCGATCATCGGCTACGTCCTCCTCTTCGCGCTCCTCCCCGTCGCCTTACTGTTCAGTCAGGGGCTCTGGGTCGGAGGCGGGGCCGGGTGGATCGATTCGCTCACGCAATCCCCGCTGAATCGGCAGGCGTTCGAGAACTCGCTGGAGCAGGGAAGCCTGAGCGCCGTGCTCGCCGTCGCCATCGGCTATCCGGCCGGTGTGTTCCTGGGCCGCTACACCTGGCCCGGCCGCTCCGCCGTCCGCGCCTTCCTGCTCGTCCCGTTCCTCCTCCCCTCGATCGTGGTCGTGCTCGGCATCCTCGATCTCTTCGGTCCGTCCGGCACCGTATCGAGCGCGGTACCGGCCTTCGGGGTCCTGGGCCACGGCCTTCCGGCGATCGTCGCGGCGAACCTCTTGTTCAACGTCCCGATCGTGATCTTGTTCACGGCGCTCGGATGCGAGAGCGCCTCCCCGGAGCTGGAGGAAACGGCGGCGACCCTCGGGGCCGGTCCGGCGCGAGCGTATCGAGACGTCTGGGGCCCGGGATCCTGGCTCGGGGCGGCGGCCGGTGGATTCCTGACGTTCCTGTTCAGCGCGGTCGCCTTCGCGACCCCGCTCGTCCTGTGCGGAGCGCGATGCTACACGGTCGAGGCCCGGATATGGTACCTCGACCAGTACGGGTTCGATCCCACCGGTGCGGCTCTCCTCGCCCTCGCGCTCTTCCTCTTCCTCGTGATCCCGACGGCGATCTACCTCGTGCTCCTTCACCGGCTCCGCTCGTCGAGCTCGTCGGTCCGAACCCGACCACGCCCGGGACGCGTCCGTTCGCCCCTCGCCTACGCGCTCGCCGCGGAGACGATCGCCCTTCTGGGAGCGGTCGCGTTCTTCCTCGGGACGGTGCTCTACCGTTCGTTGAGCCCTCCGGGAGGAGGGACGTTCGGCGCTCCGTGGACCGAACTCTTCGGTCCCACCGCGACCAACCTTCTCGGGATCCCGCTGGTCCAGGTCCTCGCCAACACCCTGTTCTTCGCGGCGGTCGCGGCGACGATCGTGCTCCTCCTCGGGATCGTGGCCGGCTACGCGCTCGGAGCTCGGCCACGGCTCGGCACGGGCCTGTCGCTGTACCTGTTCCTCCCGCTCCTGATCTCGCCGGTGCTTCTCGCGTTCTCGCTGGCCGAGTTCTGGCGGCCCGTGCTCGGCGGGGAGTCGACCGTGTGGATCCTGATCATCGTCAGCCAGTCCATCCTGGCGCTCCCGTTCGCCCTCCTGAGCCTCCAGATACCTCTCGCCGGGCTCTCGCCCACGGCTCGAGATTCCGCACGCGTGCTCGGGGCCCCGGCCTGGATCGCCTACCTCGACACCGATCTCCCCCAGGTCCGTCGCGGACTGTTGACGGCCGGGCTCTTCGCCTTCGCCTTGGGACTCGGGGAGTTCACCGCGACGTACTTCCTCGTCACTCCGAACTTCACGACCCTGAGCGTCGCCGTGTACGATCTCCAAGACCTGCGCCAGTTCCCGCTCGCAGAGGCGGCCGCGGGGCTGCTGCTCCTGGTCAGCCTCGCCGTCTTCGCCGCGGTGAACTATGGAGGCCACCGTGCCGAGCTCTGATCCTCCCGTGCTCGAGGTCGAGGATCTCTCGGTCTCGCTCGGTCGGACCCCGGTACTGGATTCGATCTCCTTCGAGGTCGCTCCGGGCGAACTATTGTCGCTGATGGGCCCGAACGGAAGCGGAAAGACCACGCTGCTGCGGACCATCGTGGGGTTGGAGCACCCCGCCCGGGGCGCCGTCCGGCTCGACGGGAAGGATCTTCGCGATGTGCCCGTCCACCGCCGAGGCATCGGGCTGCTGCTTCAGGAAGCGGCGCTCTTTCCGCGCCGGACCGTGTACGAGAACGTGGCCTACGGCCCGCTCGTTCAGGGGCGCCCGCTCTCCGAGGCGGACACCGAGGCCCGCCGGGCCCTGGAACTCGTCCGGATGCAGGGGTTCGAAGAACGCGATCCGGCGACGCTCTCGGGAGGAGAGCGCCAACGGGTAGCGCTCGCCCGCACGATCGCGGCCCACCCCCGGGTCGTGCTGCTCGACGAGCCGTTCGCAGCGATCGATGCCGGGGTCCGGGCCGGCCTGCGGGGGGAGTTCCGTCACGTGCTCGCGGAGCGGGGGATTGCGGCGGTCCACGTTACCCACGATCGGGAGGAGGGCCTCTTCCTCGGGGATCGGGTCGCCATCCTGCTCGAGGGTCGACTGCGCGCCATCGGCGCGCCGGCGACCGTGTACGACGAGCCGCCGGACGTCGGCACGGCCCACTTCCTGGGATACAACCTCCTGCCGGAAGGTCCCGGCTGGGTGGCGTTCCGACCCCAAGACGCGCGGCTCGACCCGGTCGGTTCGGTGGGCCTACTGGTCGACGTTCTCGCCGTGGGGTTCACGGGTCGTGGCTCGCTCGTGGTCGTGCGGTGCGCGAGCGGAGAGCGGCTCGAGGTCGAGCTGGATGGCCATGCGGCACCGCCCCGTCCCGGGGAGCGCCTCGCGCTGAGCTGGGAGCGCTCGCTCCGCTTCTCCCGGTGACCGTCGGCCCGGGGAACCGCTCTCGCAAGGAGGTGGACCACGTACCGCAGAGCCCAAGAAGGGTCGCGCACTCTGCGGACCATGAACCCCGCCGATCCCCTAGGCGTCCTCGAGTCGGTCTTTCTGGCCGGAGAAGATTCGTTCGTCTACCGCCTCGACCGGCTCTCGGGGATCGACCACTCCAAGCTCGCCCGGCGTCCCCGGACCGTCCGCATCCTCCTGGAGAACCTCGTGCGCCGGTTCGACCCGGCGCGCGTGAGCCCGGAGACCGTCTACGCGCTCGCCGAGGGCCGCGACATCCCCCCGACGGTCGAGATCCCGTTCTACCCGGCGAGGGTCCTGCTGCAAGACTTCACGGGGATCCCCACGCTCGTGGACCTCTCCACCCTGCGCGACGATGCGGCCGAGCGCGGGCTCGACCCGAAACGGATCAATCCGGTTGTGCCGGTCGACCTCATCGTCGACCACTCGGTCCAGGTCGACAGCTTCGGGACGCCCCAATCGCTCACGATCAATCTCGATCACGAGTACGAGCGCAACGGGGAGCGCTACCGCTTCCTGCGCTGGGCGAAGGATGCGTTCTCGAACACCCGGATCGTGCCGCCGGGCAACGGCATCTGCCACCAGGTGAACCTCGAGTACCTCGCCTCGGTCGTCCAGCGGCAGGAGATCGCGGGGAACCCGGTGGCGTTCCCGGACACTCTGATCGGAACGGATTCCCACACCACGATGGTCAACGGCGTCTCGGTCCTCGGATGGGGAGTGGGAGGGATCGAGGCGGAGGCGGTCATGCTCGGCGAGGCGTACTTCCTCGCCGATCCGATCGTTGTCGGAGTCGAACTGATCGGTTCGATGCCGGAAGGGACGACCGCGATGGATCTGACCCTGACGATCACCCGTCGCCTGCGGGAGCGCGGCGTGGTCGATCAGTTCGTGGAGTTCTTCGGCCCCGGGATCTCCCGACTCGCCGTCCCGGATCGGGCGACCATCTCCAACATGTGCCCGGAGTACGGGGCGACGGCGGCCTTCTTCCCGATCGACGAGGCCACGATCGCCTACCTGCACGGCACCGGACGCGACGCGAAGGCGGTCGCCCGGGTCGAAGCGTATGCGAAGCTCCAGGAGCTCTGGGGCACGAAGCTCCGGGGCGAGCTCGAGTTCGACGACGTCCTGACGATCGATCTCGGGACGATCGTCCCCACGATCTCCGGTCCGGGCAACCCGCAGGAGTCGATGGCCCTCTCCGACGCCCCCGCGGGATTCGCCCGATCGCTCGCGGCCTACCGGAAGATCAAGCCGGCCGTGCCGAACGGCGCCCCGGTCGCGCCCGACGGTTCGATCGTGATCGCGGCGATCACGAGCTGCACGAACACCTCCAATCCCTCCGTCATGTTCGGCGCCGGGCTCATCGCCCAACGGGCGCTCGCCCTCGGGCTGCGGGTGCCGCCGTACGTGAAGACCTCGCTCGCGCCGGGTTCGAAGGTCGTCACCGACTATCTCCAGCGCGCCGGGCTGCTCCAGCCGCTCACCGATCTCGGCTTCGGACTGGTCGGCTTCGGCTGCACGACCTGCATCGGCAATTCCGGCCCGCTGCCTCCGGACGTCGCGAAGGACGTCGCGGAGCACGATCGCTACGTCGCGGCCGTGCTCAGCGGGAACCGGAACTTCGAAGCACGGATCCACAACCAGGTCCGGGCGAACTACCTCGCCTCTCCGATGCTCGTCGTGGCCTACGCCCTCGCTGGACGGATGGACGTCGACCTCACCCGCGACCCGATTGGGAAAGGCCCCGACGGCGCTCCGGTCCGGCTGAAGGACCTGTGGCCGACCTCGGCCGAGATCCGCCGCCTCGTGGAGGCCGATCTCAACCCGGAGATGTTCCGCGAGAAGTACCGGGCGATCGAGGTCGGGGACGTGCACTGGGAGTCCCTCGATCCACCGAAGGGGGACCTGTATGCCTGGGATCCCGCTTCGACCTACCTCCAGGCCGCTCCGTACCTCCACCTGCCTCCCCCGTGGATCCCCCAGCGCGGGGTCCTCGCCGAGGGGGCCCGGGCGCTCCTGACCTTCGGCGACCAGATCTCGACGGACCACATCTCTCCGGCCGGCGCGTTTCCCGAGAGCACTCCCGCGGGCCGGTACCTGCTCGCCCACGGGGTTCCGGCGTCTCAATTCAACACCTACGGCACGCGCCGGGGGGACCACGAGGTGATGGTTAGAGGAACGTTCGCGAATGTTCGTCTGAAGAACCAGCTCCTGGCGCCGAAGGAGGGAGGCTGGACCTCACATCTCCCCGAGGGCGACGTGCTCTCCGTTTACGATGCGGCCGAGCGGTACCGCACCGAAGGCGTCCCGCTCATCGTGCTGGCGGGCAAGAGCTACGGCCAGGGAAGCTCTCGGGATTGGGCCGCGAAGGGGCCTCGCCTGCTCGGGATCGGCGCCGTGATCGCGGAGAGCTTCGAGCGGATCCACCGGACCAATCTGATCGAGATGGGCGTCCTCCCGCTGCGCTTCGCTCCGGGCCAGGGCTGGAAGGCGCTCGGCCTGACCGGTCACGAGTCGTTCCGCCTGAGCGTCGCCTCGGGCGGGGAGCTCTCGCCTCGGGGAGCGATCACGCTGGAAGCCCTGCGCGAGCCGGATCCGCCGATCACAGCGACCCTCGAATGCGCGATCCACTCCCCGATCGAGCTCGAGTACTACCTCGCCGGCGGCGTGCTTCCGTACGTGATGACCCACCGGTTTGCCCGCTAGGGTCGCCGGGCTAGGGCAGAGTGTGGCTGGCCCGGCCATCGGGCCCGTGAACGGAGCCCCTGCCGGGTGATGCCCATCCTCGGCCGATCAGAGAGACGCCCGTGCTGGGATTCGAACCCAGGTCTGAGGCTCCGCAGGCCTCTAGGATATCCAATGTAGCAGGACGGGGGGAACCCCCGCTCCCGAAGCTACCCCACACGGGCATTCGTGGTCGTTCGTACCGAGGCGTGCGAGCGGAGGAGTGTATAAAAGCCCGGTCTCGGCGATCGCGCCCGCCGCGCCACAATTTATAGCGCGGGACGCTGCGATGGGAGGAGCGGGAGTTCTTCGTCCGATGAGTCCACCTACCACGAAGGACCCCTGGGAGACTCTCCGGACCCTCCCCATGGGCCAGCGGGTCGAGCTGCACGATCCGGTGGGAGCCGATTGGACGGGGACCATCGTTCCTTCTCACGAACTCTCCGGAGATCGGATCCTGCAACTCAAACTGGAGAGCGGGTACAACGTCGGGATCCGGATCGGAACGGACTTCACATTCCGGATCTCCTCGGCGTCGCCGCCCTCGGCTCCGGCGGACGAGCGCGCCGCCGCGGGCTCGAACTCCGCTGCGCATCCGGAGGACCACATCGCACTGTTGACGACCGGCGGCACCATCGCCTCCCGGATCGACTACGAGACCGGCGGGGTCCGTCCGGTCCGCGGCGAGAGCGAGATCCTCGACTTCTATCCGGACCTGCTTTCGGAAGGCGCGGTCCGGGTGGTCCCGGTGTTCGATCGCCTCAGCGAGAACATCGCTCCCCACGACTGGTCGATCCTCGCGGAGCGGGTCGCCCTGACGTTCCGGGAGGGGGCGCGGGGGATCGTGATCGCCCACGGAACCGATACGCTCGGCTTCACGGCCGCAGCCCTGTCCTTCCTCCTTCCCGAGCTTCCGGGACCGGTGGTGGTCGTGGGTGCCCAGCGATCGCCGGACCGGCCTTCGTCGGACGGCACGTCCAACCTGCAGGCGGCCGCCCGCGTGGCACGCGACCGCCGGATCGGGGAGGTCGTGGTGGTGATGCACGCTGGGCTCTCCGACACACGCTTTGCGATCCATCGGGGCACGCACGTGCGCAAGATGCACTCGAGCCGCCGGGACGCCTTCCAGAGTCGAAACGCCCCTCCCCTCGGCGTGGTCGAGGGCGCCGAGATCCGCCTCGATGCACGCGTCCGGCCTCCCAGCCCGCGCGGAGCACGCTTCGACGGGCCGCTCGATCTCTCGGGCCGGCTCCTCTGGTACTACCCCGGCTTGACGCCGGAGCTCGCGGAGGCGTTCGTGCGGTGCGCGCGGGGGATCGTCCTCGCGGGAACGGGGCTCGGCCACGTCGCTTCGGTCCACGTCGACTGGATCCGGCGGGCGGTCGAGGCCGGGGTCGTCGTCGCGATGACGACGCAATGCCTGGAGGGAGTCGCCGATCCCTTCGTGTATGCGACGGGCCGCGAGCTGCATCGAGCAGGAGTGCTCTTCCTGGACGACCTCCTTCCCGAGACGGCCTACGTCAAGCTGTTGTGGGCGCTCGGCCATGCGACGAGCCCGGACGATGTGAGATCGCTGTTGCGGCTCGATCGGGCCGGAGAGTTCGTCGCGCGCCATCAGACCCGAGGCGAGGAGTGAAGGCGGGGCTCGAGGTCCACCAACAGCTGGCCACGGGCAAGCTGTTCTGCGCCTGTCCCTCGGAGCTGTCGGACGCGGTCACGGGGACCTTTTCGCGTCGTCTGCGAGCCTCGAGCGGCGAGAACCGCGGGATCGACGCCGCGGCCGCCCACCAGGCTTCACGGGGACTGACGTATCGCTACGAGACGACGGAGGCGAACTGCCTCGTCGAGATGGACGAGGAGCCGCCGCACGCGCTCAACCCGGCGGCTCTCGATACCGCCCTCACGTTGGCCCGCATGCTGCACGCCCGGGTGCTGGACGAAATCGAGGTGATGCGCAAGATCGTGGTCGACGGATCGAACACCTCCGGCTTCCAACGGACCGCGCTCGTCGCCGCGGGCGGGTACCTCGAGCTCGGGAAGCGGCGCTACTCGATCCTGTCGATCTGCCTCGAGGAGGACGCGGCCCGAAAGATCTCCGAGAAGAGCGGAGAGGTTCTCTATCGGCTCGACCGGCTCGGCATCCCGCTCGTCGAGATCGCGACCGGCCCGGATCTGACCACTCCGGAGGAAGCCCGAGAGGTCGCCGAGGAGATCGGAGCGCTCCTGCGCGCGACCCGGCGCGTACGTCGCGGGATCGGGACCATCCGCGAGGACCTGAACGTCTCCACGGAGGGCGGCCGGCGGATCGAGATCAAGGGAGTGCAGGAGCTCCGACGCCTTCCCCAGTACGCCGAACGCGAGGTGGAACGCCAGCGGGTGCTGCTCGAGGTCCGCGATCGGCTCCGGGGCCGGAACGCGGCGAGCGCGTTCCCTCCGGCCCTGGACGTGACGGAACTCCTCGGGGCGATCGAAAGCGGGCCGGTGGCCGATGCGGTCCGCCACCGAGGAGTCGTGCTCGCGATCGCGCTCCCCGGTTTTGCCGGCCTGCTGAAGAGCCCGCCGAACTCGGAGGAGCGTCTCGGGCGAGAGCTCGCGGACCAGGCCCGCTTCCTCGGATTGCGCGGGATCCTGCACTCGGACGAGCTCCCCGGCGCCGGGATTGGTGCGGAGGAGACGGAGCGATTGCGAACGCGGCTCGGCTCGGGCCCGAACGACGCGTTCGTTCTGGTCGCGGATCGATCGGCCGAGCGGGCACGCGCGGCGCTCGATCGGATCGCGGCCCGTGCGCTCGCCGCGCTCGACGGCATCCCCGCCGAGACCCGCGACCCGCTGCCGGACGGGCGCAGCCGATTCTCGAGGCCGCTCCCGGGCCGGGACCGCATGTACCCCGAGACCGACGTCGCGCCCATCCCCATCTCCGCCGCGGACCTCGCTCGCATCGACGCGGGACTTCCGGAGCGGCCCGCGGTCCTGCGCGAACGGCTCGCGCAGGAGTATCACCTCGTTCGCGAGGTCGTCCGGCAGCTGGTGGCGGGCGGGCACGTCGACGCGTTCGAAGCGCTCGCGCACCAGGGCCACGCGCCGGCGGTGGTCGCCCGTCTCCTGACCCAGGACCTCCCCGCCGCCGGAGGCGGCGCCGAACGGGAGTGGCCTCTCGCACTCCTCGGAGAACTCCTGTCGGCCCAGGAGTCCGGGCGGTTCGCCAAGGAAGGCTTCCCGGCGGTGCTCGCCGCCCTGACGAGCGGGGCCCCCACCGTCGACGAGGCGATCGCCAAGGCGGGACTCTCGGGCATGCCCCGGGCCGAGCTCGACCGTCTCGTCGACCGGATCGTGGACGCCAACCGGGGGATGATCGTCGCTCGGCGGGAGGACGCGTTCTCTCCGCTCATGGGCGACCTCATGCGCGAGGTCCGCGGCCAACGCGACGGCCAAGAGGTCGCCGCGGCGCTCCGCGAGGGAATCGCGCGGGTCCTCTCGGAGCCTCGCGCGTGAGGCGCGCCGCCCGGGCATCGAAGGATCTTCGGGTCCTCGTCACGGATGTCGACGGAACCATCACCGACCCCGAGCGGCGCCTCCATCCCGCGGCGCTCGGCGCGCTGCGACGCCTGACGGACCGGGGAGTCCCCGTCATCCTCGCGACGGGCAACGTGCTGCCAATCGCCCTCGCGCTCCACCGCTCGCTCGGCCTCGTGGGCCCGATCGTCGCGGAGAACGGCGGGGTCGTCTACCAGCATACCGAGTCCGGGGAGCGGATCGAGCACCTCGCGGACCGGCGCGTGGCGCTCGCGGCGTACCGGGCACTCCGGGCGAGCGGCCTCCCCGTCCATCGACTCTTCACCGACCGGTGGCGCGAGACCGAGGTCGGCATCGACTCCAGCGTTCCCCTCGCGGAGGTGCGCCGCCGGATCCGGGGCATCAACGCCTACGCGGAGAGCAGTGGGTTCGCGATCCATCTGATGGAGCGGGGCGCGGGCAAGTACTTCGGAGTGCGCCGAGCGGTCGAGCTGCTCGGGCTCGGCCTCGAGCACGTGGTCGCGATCGGCGACGGGGACAACGACGCGCGGCTCCTGCGCGCCGTGGGATTCGGGGTCAGCTTCCCCTCGGCGAGCCCCCGCGCGCGGCGCGCGGCCGATCTCGTCACCCGCGCGGACGGGGCTCCCGGATTCCTTGAGGCGATCCGGGCGAGCGGTTTATCGGGAAGGGGGCCCTAGCCTCGGCCGGGTCCCCCACCATGATCGTCGGTCAGTGTATCCGGTGCGGGCGACCGGCCACGCGCAGCTGCCCCATCTGCGGTCAGATGTACTGTTCTGAGCACATGACGCCCTCCGAACGGGTCTGCTCGGACTGCGCCGGCGGAGCGCGACGGGGCCGCGGCCCCGGACTCTCCTAGAGCGCCCGGTTACGGGTGCTGCTCGGAGGAGTAGTCGTAGCCGGGAAGCACGAGCGGGCCCCGCGCGCTCGTGCGCGCGAGATAGAGGAAGACCACGCCCATCGTGCCCGTGAAGACGCCGATCCCGAGGGCGATCCACGCGAACCCTCCCAGGTGGGGCCCGATCCAGATTCCCCACCACAGTCGCATGCCGCCCGCAGGCGTGAGCGCATGGGCGAGCAGGTTGATCACGACGGCGATGCCCCAGCCGAAGAAGATCAAAAGACCGCTCGCGATCTCCCATCCGAGGCGCGGATCGCCCCCGAAATCCTCCGGAGGGGTCGCAGGCGACTCCTGCAGATCGACCACGAGATTGCTAGCGTAGCCGGGTCTAAAGAGGTTGCCCCGAGCGTCCCTGGGCGGGGCGTGGCCCCGGCGCGATCACCACGAGACCGTTGTCGGCCGCCGACGCGCCGTAACCGGGCTCATGCGTTCGGACGTCGGGGCTCACCGTTCGACGCGGCCGATGGACCGCGCGCGGGTCCGCTATCCGAAGCCGGGCAGGGACTTCGTGTCCTTGCCGGTGCCGGGGCGCATCGGGGCCCTGCGCAGCTCCTTCGGGGTCTCCACGAGACGAACGATCGGAGCGGACTGGACGATGTAGCTCGGAAGGCCGGTGTTGGCGTCGTGGCCCGCCCGCAGGATGTTCATGATCTCCAGGCGGACTTCGATGACCGAGCCGTCCTTGAGTTTGAGGCGGACCTTCGCGTCGCCGCCGACCACCTCGTAGTCGACGATCTCGGCGTTCGATAGATCGGGCGGCGGGCCTCCACCCATCATGCCGGGGCTCCCTTCCGTATGCGCTCCTTGAGCAGCGCGCGGGGGTCCTGGCCATCGACCGTGAGTCCGATCGAGACGCAGGTGCCGATCACCTGGTTCACCTTCTCCTCGACCGAGCGGCCGAACATGTCGCCGCTCTTCGCCTCGGCGATCTTGCGAACGGCCTCCAGCGAGACGTCCCCGACGATGTCGGTCTTCGCCTTGCCCGAGCCCTTCTCCTTCCCCGCTTCCTTCAAGAGGAGCGCGGTGACCGGGGGTCGCCCGACCACGAGCGTGAACTGGCGCGTACCGGGATCGACCCGGACGACGACGGGAACGCGCATCCCGGCGAACTGCTTCGTTTCCTCGTTGATCTTTGCGACGACCTGCCCCACGTTGACCCCGAGGGGTCCGAGCGCGGGGCCGAGCGGCGGTCCCGCCGTCGCCTTGCCGCCCTCGACGAGGACGCTCACTTCATCCGCCACTCTTGCCGCCTCCCTTCTCCAACATGCGCACGTGATCGCCGCGTACCGTCACGGGGATCGGCACCACGGCCTCGATGAGCTCGACGGTGATCTCTTCCTTGTCCTGGTCGATCCGCTTCACTCGGGCCTTCTCGCCCTTGAACGGACCGGCGATGAGCTCGACGATCGCACCCTCGACGAATCCCTCGACCGTGATCTTCGGGACGAGGAGCGGCTCGACCTCTTTGAGCGTCGTTTCCCCGGCGACGAGGCCGCGGGCCTTGCGGATCCCTTTGAGCATCTCGTGGACGCCCTCGAAGCTCATCCCCTCGGCGAAGACGTAGCCGCGCAGCGCCGCCGGCACGAGGAGCGCGAAGATGACGTCGGGCTTCTCCTCGGTACGCGCGAGCAGCGTGTCGGCGACCTCGCGCTCGTACCCGCGCGAACTCTTGATCGCCAGCACGGCTTGGCGAGCGACGCAGGCGAGCGTGAGCTTGGCGGGATTCCCGCCGTCCAGCGCCTTCGCCTGGAGACGGATTTCCACGCGGTCCCCGTACCGCACTCCGACCGGGGCCGTGATCTCGAAGGAGAGGGGAACGAGGGAGTTTTCCTCCATCGTGAGGGTCACGGACTGAGAACGGGCGAACAGCTCCACGACGGTCCGCTTCCCCGGGGGAGCCCAGCGCACGGGCCACTCGGCCCCTTCTCCGGGGTAGGTGGAGGTGTAGCCGACATCGATGGTGAGCTCGACCGGGCCGGCGCTTCCGCGCTGGTGGGCGAGCACGGCGCTCAGGGTGGTGATCGTGCCGGCCGTGACCTCCCGGACGGTGTCGTCGGCGGCCTTGAGGCTCAGCTGGGACGGCTCGGCGGCGCGTGCCGGGGTCGCGGTGGGACCGGGCGGAGGGATCGGCGCCCGAGCGGTCGCGGGGGTCGTGGGCGCCTTCCCCGGGCTCGGTGTCGGTGGACCGCCGAGGAGACCGATGCCTTCGTCCGTGGGGTTCCCTGCCATTCCGCCTCCTATCCTCCGTACGGCCGCGGGACCTACAGCGCGGCGAAGTAATTCGCCCAGATCCACGGGCCGGCTTGAGTGAAGAAGATGTAGATCCCGAAGCCCGTGAGGCCGATGATCGCCGCCCCGATGAACGTGATCGTCAACACGCGCGTGTACTCCTCGCGGGTGGGTTTGCGGGCCATCCGCAGGATGCGGCCGTACTTGCCGTGGCCGACGTGGTGCAGGCGACCGTCGAAATCGTCCTGGGCCCGCCGGGCCCGGTCGAGGAATGCCATGGGGGTTGTACCTACCGTACCGTTTCGATCTCGTGCTCGTGCGCGCGCGAGCCGTGAGATCCCGCGGACGATGCCCCGAGAATCTGGGGGGATTTAACGCCGGTGACCACGAGTAGGACGCGGATCGTGGCCTGCATGGTGGGGTCGATGTTCGCTCCCCAGATGATGCGCGCGTTCGGGCTGATGGTCTTCTGGACGATCTCGCTCGCCTTCTGGGCTTCGCTGACCGTCATGTCGGGGCCGCCCGTGACGTTGATGAGCGCCCCGGTCGCCCCGGCGATATCGACCCGGAGCAGCGGGGAGTTGATCGCCTCCATCACGGCGTCCTCGGCCCGGTTGTCGCTCTCGGACTCGCCGATGCCGATGAGCGCGACGCCCCCGCCCTTGAGGATGGTGCGCAGGTCGTTGAAATCGAGGTTGACGAGGCCCGGCCGGGTGATAATCTCGGTGATCCCACGGATGGCGCTCGCGAGGACGGAATCGGCGACCTTGAAGGCGGTCTGCACGGGGAGCCGCGGCACGAGCTCGAGCAAGCGGTCGTTCGGGATCGTGATGACGGTGTCGACGACCGAGGAGAGGCGCTCGAGGCCCGCGAGCGCATTCTCGGTGCGCACCGTGCCCTCCGAGGTAAACGGAAGGGTTGCGACCGCGATCGTGAGCGGGTCCCCACCGGAAGCTTTGGCGATCTCGGCGACGACGGGGGCGGAACCCGTCCCGGTTCCCCCGCCGAGACCGAGGGTGATGAACACCATGTCGGAGTTCGCAAGGAGCGCCTTGAGGTCATCGCTCGCCTCTTGAGCGGCGCGCTCGCCGACGTCGGGGAGCGCCCCGGCACCGAGACCCCGGGTGAGGCGTCGGCCGAGGAGGACCTTGCGATCGGAGTGGATCGTGAGCAGATGCTGGGCGTCGGTGTTGGCGGCGATCGTCACCGCGCCGGAGAGCCCCTGCTCGGTGAGCCGGTTGATGGTGTTGCAGCCCCCGCCCCCGCAGCCGATGATCTTGATGGTCGTTTTCAGCGTGGCGAGAACCGCTTCGAGCTCCGCGTCGTCCCCACCCGGTTTCAGAGGAGGGCGGGCGGTATCGGCGGGCAAGTGCGATAGGATCTCCTGAGCGAGTGGGCGCATATCGGCTGTTCCTCGAGGGCCGGAGCATGGCCCGTCTTATAAATCAATGGCTCCTCTTCCGGCGGTAAGCCGTGGAGTACGCCGAGTGGGCCCCGGAGTATGCGCGAATCCGCGCCGCGTTCGGGTTCCCGTTCGACCGGGAGGTCCGCTCGGCTGAAGCGCTGAGGCGTCTCCTCCCGCCGGAGGCACGGATCGATCCGTTGCCACGGATCCGCGAGCGCCTCCACGCCCGCGAGGTCATCGTGGTCGGCCTCGCGCCGGGGGCGGGACCTCCGCCGGTGTGGCGCTTGCCTCCCCGGGCGAAGACCCCGGTGATCGTGGCGGCGGATGGAGCGACGGCGGCCTGCACCGGAGCGGGCCTCGTGCCCGCCGTCATCGTGACGGATCTCGACGGGCCGATCCCCTCGGAGATCTCGGCGAACAGTCGAGGGGCGCTCGCGGTGATCCACGCCCACGGCGACAACCTCCCGGCGCTCGAGGAGTGGGTCCCCCAGTTCCCTGGTGAGCTCGCCGGGTCCTGGGCCGGGCCGCCCACAGAGGACCTGATCAACGTGGGAGGGTTCACCGATGGCGATCGGGCGGTCCACCTCGCCGAGCACCTGGGCGCCGAGCGGATCCTCCTCTGGGGATTCGAGTTCGATCGGATCGACGAGGAGGACCCTCGGCTACGCGAGCGGAAGATCCGGAAGCTCGCGTTCGCTCGCTCGGCTCTCCACGCGCTCGCGGCGCGGAGCTCGATCCCGATCGTCCTCTGGCTTCGGGACGGATCGTTCGACCGGCTCGGGGCTCACACGTAGGCCGCGTCGACCAGGTAGGTCACGTCCTGACCACTCTCGTACAGGACGAGGAAGGGCGCATGCTCGAACCACGCGATCGCCGCGGGGCTCAGCGGGAGCGCGGCCGCCGACGGATCGAGCGCGACGCCCCCGTACATCACCGAGTCCACGATCACCACATCGATCGGGAAGGGAGAATGGGGCGCGTCCGAGCTCCGTAACTCGGCGGCGGCGCTCGTCCAGTTCGATCCCGTGAACAGGGCCGGGGTCGATCCCCAGGTCGCACGATTTCCGTCGAAGCCGAACACCGCCGAACTGAGCGGATGCGAGCTCGCGACCACCTGGTTCTGCGGCACTCCGATGGAGACCCATTGCCATAACGCGGCATCGCCCGGTGGGTATCCTTCCTGGAATCCTCCGAAGTTGGCCTGCGGGGGATAGACGATCGCGGCGTTCGCCGCCACGAGCAGGACCACGCCGAGCGACGCCGCCACGAGCGCTCGTCGACCCCCCCGTTCGCCGGCGCGTGCGACGAGCGCGCCCACGCCGATCGCGGCCAGCAGCCCGATCGGGATGAACAGGTACTCCACGTAGCGCGAGGCGGGGATCGCTTCGACGAACCCGGACGCCGAGCTGAGGTAGTACGTCGCGAGCAGCGTGAGCGCGGCGCCGATCCCTAACGCGGTCGCCATCGTCAGGGAGAGCGGGCCGAGCCGCGAGGCCGTTGGCGCCCGTCGGCTGCCGGCCGTGAGGATCCCCATCCCGAGGACCGGGGCGAACCACAGGATCGCCATCGGGCTTGTCAACTGGCTCGTCCCGGGGAGCGGAATGAACAGGACGGTCGCGATGCCTCCGAAGATCAGGGCCGCGAGGATCACCATGTCCCGCACGAGGCTGCGATCGCTCGGCATCCGGACCCAGGTCCGACGGGGTCGGAACGCTCCTCGGCGCCAGTACATGAGGAGCCCGGCGACCCCGACGCCGGCGAGACCCAGCGCTTCGAGCGCGGCGAATCCGGCGAGCGCGTCGCCGCCGAGTCCCGGCCCGATGACGGTCGCAACGAAGGAGGACGTCCCATAGAACCAGTAGGCGAGGGTCGCGGTGATGAAGGCGGCGATGAACCCCAGCTCGCGCGCCGGAAAGCGGCGGCTCCACAGGCCCGGTCGCCAGAGCTCGAGGAGGAGAAGGCTCCCGAGCGCGCTCAGGACGAACATGAACGAGGAGAGATGGTGGGTCACGATCAGCGCCCCGCTCGTCAGCACGAGCGGCAGGTAGAATCGGGAGTCCCGGCGGGTCTCCACGAAGAGCCAGATCGCGGCGACGCACAGGAAGTCCCCGAGCGCGAGCGGAGCCGGGTGCGCGATCGAGAACATCCGGGGCATCGCGACCGAGGCGAACGCGGCCCCGAGCAGTGCGATCGAATCGTGGGCGTAGAGCCGGCGGAACAGGAGGAACAGCGGGAAGACGGAGAGCGCGGAGACCACGGGGATGATGATCGTCAACGCGGAGAACGGGTCGATCCCGAGCGCGCCGGATCCGGCGCCGGAGAGGAGGAAGATGCCGGGAAAGTCCGGATACGCCGTTCCCCAGCCGACGTACGCGGCTCCGTGCGGCAGGTGGCCGGTCGAGACGAGGGCGTGGGTCAGCGTGTAGTACTCGCCCGAATCCGATCCGAACAGGGAGAAGGAGACATAGGGCTCGACCGCGAGCACGACCAAGAGCGTTGCGAGCCCTCCGAGGAAGAGCGCGGTCTCCCTCCTCACGGGCCGCCGCCCGGGGACGCCCACCTCGGCCCACCAGAGCACGCCCGGAGGGGGTCGGGTACCGTCATCTCGATGGGAACGCCAGGGGAGCCCGGACTATAATCGGCTCGCCCGCGGCATCGAGCCGCGATCCCACCGAACGTGCTCGACCCAACCTCTAAATAGAGGGGGCTGGTGGGGGCGAAATCAAGGGTTTATCGATGGCTTCTACTTCTCGCAAGAAGTCGCGCAGCGGACCGAAGTCCGCCCGGCGCCCGTCGAAGGCTCGACCGACCCGCCGACCGGTCCGTCGCCCGACGGCGAAACCGAGGAAGCCGACCCCCCGACGCGCCCCTCCCCGCAAGAAGGTCGTCGCGAAGAAGGCCGCACGTCCGAAACCGAAGATCCCCGTCAAGTCCGCGCCTCCGCGCAAGGTCGTGCCCGCGGCCGCGGAAGCCCCCCCGAGCCCTCCGCGCCTCGGAGACGGACGTCGCCACGTGCTCTCTCTGTCGTTCCTGCGGGACGGCGACGAGTTCCTCGCGCGCATCGAGACCGACGCGGGGCATATCACCGAGTTCAAGCACCGCGTCCTCGACCAGCTCCTCAGCCTCGTGGCGAGCGAGCTCGAAGATCTGCTCGAGTGAGCGCGAACCCGTCCCTTAAGGGCGGGAAACCGCTCGGGTCGGCGTGAAGAGCCGCACCGAATACATCGTATTGAACACGAAGACCCCGCGCGAGTTCGTCCGGCTCACCGACCGGGTGCGGGCGATCGTGAAGGACAGCGGGATCCGGGAGGGGCTCGCCCTCGTCTCCGCGATGCACATCACCGCGGCGATCTACGTCAACGACAACGAGTCCGGGCTTCTGGAGGACATTGCGAAGTGGGCCGACCGGCTCGCCCCTCCGGGCGACTACGCGCACCACCGCACCGGAGAGACGAACGGCGACGCGCACCTGAAGAACCTCCTCCTCGGACATCAGGTCGTACTGCCCATCACGGCCGGAGATCTCGACCTCGGTCCGTGGGAGGAGGTCTTCTACGCCGAGTTCGACGGGCAGCGCCCCAAACGGGTCGTGGTCAAGATCATCGGCGAGTAGGCAGCGGCTCATCCGCGAGGTGCGGATCGCTCTGCACCGCGTACGGGTCGACCGGGCGCACCAAGGGCCGATCGATGTCGACGTTCGGGATCTTTCGGGCGATCTCGCGCGCCATCGCCGAACAGGTCGACGGGGGTACCGGGTGAGCGGTGTAGCCCGGGAGAGCGAGGTCGTACGTCACGAACTTCTTCTCGGCGATCGTCTCCCACACGGCTCGGAAGACCCGCTCCGCCGCCTCTCGCTCTCCGAGATGACGGTAGAGGAGTTCGATGCACAGGATCTCGGCGACCGGATCGGCCTTGTCCTGGCCGGCGTACTTCGGAGCGGAGCCGTGCACGGGCTCGAAGACGGCGATCGAGTCCCCGAACAGAGCGCCCGGCACGACCCCGAGGCCGCCGGCCAGGCCCGCGCACAGGTCGGAGATGATGTCGCCGAAGAGGTTCGTCGTCACGATGACATCGTACTCCTCCGGCTTCTTGGCGAGCTGCATGCACATGTTGTCGACGAGCCGTTCGTCGGCCTCGATGTCCGGGTACTTCGGCGCCATCTCCCGGAAGGCGGTCTGGAACAGCCCGCCCGTCGTCTTCATGATGTTCGCCTTGTGGACCGCGGTCACCCGGTGCCGGTGCTCACGGCGCGCGAGCTCGAAGGCGAACCGGATGATCCGGTCGGACGCCTTGCGCGTGATGACGTTCACCGTCTCGGCCGCCGTATGGTCGCGATCGACCCAGTGCTCTACCCCCGAGTAGAGCCCCTCGGTCGCTTCTCGCACCACGATGAGATCGGTGTCCGGGTAGCGCGTCCCCTCTCCGGCGATCGCGCGCGCCGGTCGAACGGACGCGTACAGGTCGAGCTGCTGACGCAGGGCCACGTTGACCGAGCGGAAGCCGCCCCCGATCGGGGTCGTGATCGGTCCCTTGACCGCGAGCCGATTGCGACGGATCGAGTCGAGCACCTCCTCCGGCAGCGGAGACCCCGTGCGTTCGATCGCCTTCTCGCCGGCCTCGACAACCTCCCAATCGATCTTCACAGCCGAGGCGTCGGCCACGAGACGGGCGGCTTCGGTGACCTCGGGGCCGATTCCGTCCCCGGGGATCAGCGTCACTCGATGCGTCATGGTACTATTCCTTGCGCGCGGAGGCGCGCGCGGTCTTAAGAGTCGTGCTGCCGGGTCCCCGCTCCCCCGGAGGCCGCCGGCCGGCCCGGGATTCGCCCCCCGCCGATCGGAATGAACGGTGCATGGGAGAGTATTAGATTTCTTATAATACGCAGTATTCCACCGGTCATGCTGAACGCGGTGCATCCCGAGATCCTCGGCCCGGATTGGTTGCCTCCGGTGCCGCTGGCACGCTCCCGTGAAATCGACCAAGTCGTACGTCTCTTGGAACACCCGTCGGAGGCCGCCCGTTCTCCGCCGATGGTGCTCGTGGAGGGGTCCGAGGGATCCGGAACGTCCACCGTGGCCCGGGCCGCGGGTCGGATCCTCGCGACCCGGATGCGGAGCCCGCCCGGCCCGTCGGAGGTCCGCCTGTACACCGTGCGCACCCGCGGCTGCCGGACCGGGCTCGGTGTGGCCTCCGCGCTGCTGCGTCACTTCGATCCGGGCTTCGACGGTCGCGGGTTCTCCGTCGTGGAGGTGATCGCGGGGTTCCTCCGGAGGCTCCACCGAGATCGGCGGGTCGCCCTGATCCTGCTCGATGACATCGGGGTGGGAGGGCCGGATCTCGCCGTCCTCCTGCGCGCGTTCTCCGACCCGGAGCGATTCCTGCCCGAGGGCGAGAGCGGTGTTCCCTCCATTCTCCTCATCCTCGCCGGCCGGCGGGAGGGGCTTGACGGGGCGACCCGCGGATTCGGGCTGCGACCCCCGCCCGAGCGCTGGGTCGGCGTTTCTCCGTACTCGGACGCCGAGCTCGGGGCGATCCTTCGGGACCGGATGGAGCGCGCGCTCGGGCGACCTGCGCCGGAGACGATCCTCGAGCGCGTCACCGTCCGCGTCCGTCGGGATGGCTGCGGGATCTCCCGAGCCATGGACCTGGTGCGTCGGGAAATCCTCGGCCCGAGCGCGATCCGTCCCGGATCGGTCTATCGGCCGCTCGAGTCCCGGCTCGATCTCTCGATCGAACGGCACGTGGTGCGCGCGCTCGCACGCGCGGCCGACCGCGAGTCGGTCCCCTTGCGGGATATCCGACGCTGGGAAGCGCTCCTCGCGAAGGCCGAGGGTGCGCGTCCCTTACCGACGACGACGTTCTGGCGTCGGATCATCCGGCTGGAACAGGCCGGCTACGTGCGGCGGGAGATCCGACCCGGTGGCATGGGGGGAACGCAGTCCGTGCTGCACTTCCTATCGCCGGTACGGGAGTGGTTCACGGCTCCGCCGGGTCGGGATACTCCTCGAGGGTCCGGACCGAGCGGCGGCGGGCCGTGGTCGTCGGGGTGGGCTCCGCCGGATCGCTCTCCGAAGGGGGAGCGCTCCCCGGTCGCCGCACCTGATTGAGCACGGACTCGGCGAGCTTGCGCGATCGAAGCGCCTGCTCCACGCGGTCGAGCGGGGCGGCGCGAAGGGTCTCCCGGTCGGGGAATCCTGCCCGGCGCAGCGCGCGTGCGCGCACCCGCCCGATCCCCCGCAGCCGCACGAGATCGAGCAGCTCCTCACGGACTCCGTACTGCACCCGAAGGGAGAGATCGTCGATCGGCCGGGTGAGGCGCCGGTGGAAGCGCGCGGCGATCCGGCTCGATGCGAAGAGGAGCCAGTTCGCGTCCTCGACCTTGGCGCGCAGGTCCCCGGCGCCGATGCCGAACCGCTCGCTGATCTCGAGGATCGGCGTCTCATCGATCCAGGCCTCGAGCACGCTCGCCGTCTTGATGGTCGACAGGAAGAAATCGAGGTCGAGGTCGAGCGGCGCTTCCTCCGGCTTGATCAGGAGCTCCTCGGCCTCGTCCGTGAATCGCCCGAGCAGGTTCGACTCCTCCCCGCGCCGCAGGAAGAGCGGCGGCAGGTCCGGAGTGGCCGCGACGCCGGCCAAGATTGCGAACGGGCGCACGCCGATCGGAGCTCGGTCGAGCATCTGCCGGACGACGATCGCGCTGAGGGGATCGAGGTAGAGCTCGCTCGTCAGCTGTCCGAACGGCGTGGCGCGTAGACCCGGCGAGGGGGCGAGGAAGTCGTTGGTCTCCAGGAAGCTGCGTACCCGCCGGACCTGGTCCGCGAGATCGCGCCAGGGGAGCGTCTGGCCGTAGAACGTAGCGCCGAAGAACGACTCGAGCTCCTCCTCGGTCGCCACGGCTCCGCTCGCGACCAGCGCGAGGATGTGCATGCGGAGCGCGGGCTCCGCCGCCAATCGGCTCTCGATATCTTCCGGGGGCGCCGAGAGGTACGCGTCGAACAGCCGCTCCTCCTGGTCGGCGTCCCGGGCGATGAGGACGGCCTCCCCGACCGTGTCGTACCGGGGTCGGCCCGCGCGCCCGCACATCTGGTGCACCTCCAGGGCGGGGATCGGCGCCTGCATACCGAGCCGATCGTCGTAGCGATAGGTGTCCCGCACGATGACGCGCCTCGCGGGCAGGTTGATCCCCGCGGCGAGGGTGGGCGTCGCGACGAGCACCTTCAGGGCGCGCTGGCGGAACGCGCGCTCGATCACTTCCCGCTCCGGGTTCGTGAGCGAGGCGTTGTGGTAGGCGACGCCGTGCGGAACGAGAGCGGCGAGCTTGCGGACGCCCTCCGTCTCCTCCTCCGAGACCGTCCCGAGCTCCTCCGCCACCGCATGGGCCCGCGCCCGCTCCTCCCCCGACAAGAGCGGGCGGACCGTGCCCGTGAGTCCCTGGGCGGCCACTTCGCTGGCCTTTCGCGTGTTCACGAAGACGAGGGCTTGGCCCCCTTCCTCGATCACCGATCGAACGAGCCGTGGGACGGCCTCGGTGTTTCCCGGGATCTCGCGGATCGACAGATCGGTGAAGGCGATCCGCCCGTCGTAGTACACGCCGCTCTTGAGCGGAACGGGCCGGAAGTCGCTCGCGATGTGGCGCGCTTGGAGCCACTTGGCCACCGCGAGGGAGTTACCGACCGTGGCGGAAAGGGCCACGAGTTGCAGATCCGGATAGGAGCGCCGCAATCGGGTGAGGCTGACCTCGAGCGTAGGTCCTCGGTCGGGGTCCCTCAAGAGGTGCACCTCGTCGGCGACGACGACCCCCAGCCGATCGAGCCAGGGACTGCCGCGGCGCAGCAGCGCATCGGCCTTCTCGCTCGTCGCGACCAGGATATCGAGGCGCTCGAGCTGGTCCGCGCGCAGATCGAAGTCCCCGATCGAGATCCCGACGCGGACGCCGAGCTCCTCGAACGCCTTCAGCTCCTCCGCCTTCTCCCGCGCGAGCGCGCGCAACGGCACGAGGTAGAGCCCGGTCCGGCCCGCGCGAGCGGCGCGCAGCAGAGCGAGGTAGGCGATCAGGGACTTGCCGCTCGCGGTGGGGCATGCGAGCAGCAGGCTCTCGCCGGCCATGACCGGCCCCACCGCGGCGGCCTGAGGTGGGTAGAACGACTCGATCCCTTGCTCTCGGAGGATGCGTACCCACTCCGGGTCGAGCCCGAATGAGGCGACGGGGGCGGACGCCGCAGGAGGAGACGACGACGATGCATGCGAGGAGCGGGGCCGCGGCATCCGTGGTTGTGACCCCGCGACGTTACTAAGGGGTTCGCTCGGCGGAGGGTCCACCATGCTCGATGAGCGAGCGGCCGAGGAGCCGTTCCTGGATCTCGGTCGTACCCTCCACGATCGGGAACACCCGAGCATCGCGCAACAGGCGCTCCGCTGGGTGCCCGACCCGGGTCCCAGCGGGGCCCGCGATGTCGAGCCCCACCGACGCGATCGAGACCGCCGCTCCCGAAGCGGCCAGCTTCGCGGCGGAGGCGGCGATCTCGAAGGGTCGACCGGCGTCCTTCGCGCGCGCCGCAGCCTCGACCAGGGCCCGGGCCGATTCCAGTTCGACGTAGGCGCGCGCCACGCAGGCGCGATCCTCTTCGTGGCTGCGAAGTCGGGCGGACCGGCACATCTCCTCGAAGGCGGCACGTGCGACGCCGAGCGCGCACGCGGCGATGCCGATCCGGCCCCCGGCGAGCGCACCGAGCGCGATCGAAAGTCCCTCTCCTTCCGCTCCGAGCAACGCGTCCTCGGGAAGCTGGGCGTCTTCGAAGACGAGCTCGGTCGTTTCGCTCCCGCGGATCCCCATCTTGTCCAGCCGCTGAGCGACAGAGTACCCCGGAGTGCCTTGGGGGATCAGGAACGCGGAGATCCCCCGGGAACCGAGAGACGGGTCGCGCGTGGCGAAGGCGAGCACGACGGCCGCGGATGCACCGTTGGTGATGAACATCTTCGAACCGCGGAGTCGAAAGCCGTTCGGCACTCGTTCGTATCGAGTGGCGAGATGCGCCGCATCGGAGCCCATCCCGGGCTCGGTCAGCCCGAACGCACCGAGGAAACGGCCCGCCGCGAGCGGGCGGAGGAATCGCGTTCGCTGGGCATCGGTCCCCCATCGGAGGATCGGGGCCGCGCAGACCGAGAGGTGGACGGAGAGATCGGTAGCGACCGCCGCACTCGCCGTCGCGAGCTCCTCGAGAACCGCCGCGGTCGACTCCGAGTTCCCACCGCTTCCCCCCCACTCCGCGGGGATGCCGAGGCCCGTGAACCCTTCCGTGCCGAGGGTCGCCATCAGGTCGGAAGGTACCCGGTCGGTTCGATCGATGTCTGCCGCGATCGGTGCGAGGCGGTCGTGCACGAACCTTCGAGCCCGCTGCCGCCAGTCGGGCGTGCCCATGATCCCCGCCGGGCGCATGCCCGCGCAGATGCCAACCAACCCTTAAGGCCCGCCGTCGGGTCGGTGCGTTCGGCGAGGCGGAGGATACGTTGTCGTCTCAGCCCACGCCCAAGGACCGGTTCAGCGCCCTCGACATGCTCGCGCTCTCGCGCGAGCTCCGAGTGGCCGTCCACGCGCGCATCGACAAGGCGTTCGACCTCCCGGGGGGAGGCTGGTCCGTCACCATGCGGTCCGCATCGGCCGGCCGCCGCGAGCTCGTGCTCGTGCCCGGGCGCTACGGGGCGCTGGTCGAGGAGCGGGCCGAGCACGCCGAGGAACTGACCCCCCTCGCCAAGGAGCTGCGCAGGCTCCTCTCCGGTTCGATCCTTCACGCGGTGAGCGAACCGCGCGGGGAGCGGTACGTCGAGCTCGAGTTTCGGCGCGCGGATGGCGAGAAGCTCGGACTGATCCTCGAGATCTTCGGGCCCGGGAACCTGCTCGTGACCCGAGGGGGGCAGATCGTCGCCGTCGCCCGACCTCGGACGTGGGCGCACCGGACGATGCGGGTCGGAGCCGAGTACACTCGCCCGCCGGAGCGGGCGGACCCCTGGAATGCCGACCGTGAGACGCTCGAACGAGAGCTCGCCCGCTCCCGGACGGATCTCTCGAGCACCCTCGCGGCCCGGCTCGCCCTCGGGGGCCCGATCGCCGAGGAGATCCTGGCACGGTCCGGTGTCCCGGATGGACCCGCGTCGACCGATGCCGCCCGGATCGCCCCGGCCCTCCATCGCGCGATCGCCGAAGTCTACGCGGAGCTCGGAGGTCCTCCCCGAGGGTACCTCTACGAACGCGACGGGGTTCCCGTCGACGCGAGCCCCTACCATGGGCTGCGCTGGGCGGCCGACCCGTCCGTCCGAGAGGTGGAAACCCCCACGTTCAGCGAGGCCGCCTACCGGTACTTCCGCACGGTCACGACCGCGGCCGTGCCCGTCGAGATTTCGGCGGTCGACAAGGCGCGGGAGGACCTCCAACGGCAGGCGGCCCGCCAGCGCACCGCGATTGCGTCCCTAGAGTCCGCCGCGCAAGAGCTCAGCGCCCAGGCAGAGTCGATCTATGCTCACTACCCGGAGGCTGAGGCCGCCCTGGCGCGGGCCCGCGCGGAGGGCTCCGAGAAGCGGGAGGTGGCCGTCCGTCTCGGGGAGCGTTCCGTCCCCCTGCTGCTCGACCGACCGTTGCAGGGCTCGGCTCAGGCCCTGTATGAAGAAGGCAAGCGCCTCCAGGGCAAGCTCCAGGGAGCCCGTACCGCGCTGACGGAGACGGAGGCGCGCCTTGCCCAGACCCCGAGCACGGCCGCGCGGGCCTCCTCGGCCGAAGCCCCGGCCTCGCGGGCGCGCAAACCCCGCTGGTTCGAGCGCTACCGCTGGTTCCTCTCTTCCGAAGGAGCGGTCGTGATCGCAGGGCGAGATGCCGCTTCGAACGATCTCGTGGTGCGTCGCCACCTGCGGGAGGGAGACGTGTACCTGCACGCCGATCTCCATGGCGCGGCGAGCGTGATCATCAAACGGCCCGATCCGGGACGACCGGCCGTCACCGAGGTGACGATCCGCGAGGCGGCCCAGTGGGCCGTGGCGTTCTCGAAGGCCTGGCGCGCGGGTCTCGCCTCGGCTTCGGCGTTCTGGGTGAAGCCGGAGCAGGTATCGAAATCCCCGAACACCGGGGAGTTCGTCGCGAAGGGAGCCTGGGTCATCGAGGGGACGAAGAACGTTCTGAAGGACCTGCCGCTCGAGCTCGGGATCGGGACCGTGGCCTACGAGGACCACGAACTGTGGACGGTCGCTCCGCCCTCGGCGTTCGCTCTCCGCGGGGGACTGCGCGTCCTTCTCACACCGGGGGACGAACGGGTCCGGTCCGAACGGGAGTCCGAACTCGCCCGCGAACTGGGGATCTCCCGCTCGCTCCTCCAGTCGCTCCTCCCCGCCGGTGGCATCACGTTGCGGCGCCCGTAGAGCCGGATGACCTCGCCGGCGGGGAAGGCGTCGCCCGGCTTTCGCCAGCTTCGAGCGCGGGCGCGCAGCCCGGCGATCACGATCTCGGTCTCCTCGACTCGGATCCGCTCGCCCACGACGAGGATCGTCTCCCGAGGCACGACGAGCCGGGCGGGGCGCGTGCGGCGACCTTCGACGATCGAGACGGGCACGACCGCACCGAGATCGCGCGTCACCCACAAGGTCCCGATCTCCTCGGACCGGGCCTCGGGAACGGGACGGCCCAGGCGATTCTCGATCTTGTGGATGATCACCGGAACATCGGATTCCGGTACCCCGCTTCCGACCTGGAGCCGTCGGGCTTCGGGCAACTGGATCATCCGTCGCGTGGAGGCGGGCCCTTCCGAGATGATCTCGGCGACCTGGACGGAGGCCGGTGGGGCCGACGAGAACGGGTGGACGAGCCCGCAGGCACGGCACCGAGCGACTCCCCGCATCGGGGCGTTGGGCCGGTGGCCCGCGCGGTCGACGTGCAGGATGCGGTGGGACGTGAGTCGATCGCAGGTCACGCAGAAGATCTCGGCCGAATGGACCCGCGTGCCGGCCCGAGCGGGCTCCGTCTCCGGGGCGTCAGGCATCTTCTCCTCCGGCATGGATCTCGAGCCCCCGAGCGGAGGGAGGGCTTGAGGGTTCCCGTTCGCCCTTCTCCGGGCTCCGCCAACCTCAAGAAGAAGGTTCGGACGCGGAGGTGGCCATGGCTCTCGCAGAGCGCGTCTCCTTCTGCGCGACTAATCTCAACACGGCCGATCGACTGGTCGCATCGCTCGATTCCATCGATGTCCTCGGCCGAGCGGTCGGCGTGCCGTACGAGGTGGTCGTCGCGGACGGCCCGAGCACCGATGGCGCCCGGGAGCTCCTCGAGCATCGGCAGCGCCAGCGCGCCGATTTCCGGCTGGTTCGCCACGCAGAACGCCGGAGAGGAGCTGGCCGGCGGCTCGCGTTCGAAGCGAGCTCGGGCGCGGTGGTCATTCCCTTCGATACGAGCATCACCTACGCGGCCGCCTACGGTGGACTGCTCCGGGCCTACCTCCAGCTTCGCACCGACCGGATGCTCTTCTCGGAGATCTGCGCCCTCTCGCGCCGGAGCATCGAGGAGGTCGGCGGCTGGCGAGATCTCATCGGAGCCGAGGACGTCGATCTCTACGGACCGCTGATCGAGCGCTTCGGGCTGATCGCGTGGCCCGTCGCCCTGAGAGAATCCCAATCCGCCCGCATGGGTGCCTACGCGCGTCAGATGCGCTACGTGCAGGGCTCTTCGGTCCGGCGCCTCCTGCGGATGTACGCGACCCAGCGCGACCAGGTCATCGGTGCCAACTACCGTGTTCGGGATCTGATGGCCCTGAACGCCGCGAAACCGCCGGCCCGACGCGCCGCCCTCTGGGGATGGTTCACGTTCGCGGCGATTGGCGCGCGGTTCCGTCCCATCCGACCCCGCAAGGCCGCGCGGAACAACTACCTCATCCTGCGCGACGCGATCCTGGAATCGCTCCTTCGAGGGGATTACAAGAGCCTCGCCTGGGACGGGCCGCCGCCTCAGCTGCTCTTGACCCCGGCGGAGATCGGATACCTGCGACGGGCCTCTTCGGCGTGGGGCCGGGTGGAGTCCCGTGATCCGCCCCTCTACGGGGTCAAGTGAGTTCGAGACCGACACCACCGCTGGGTCCTTTGCCGGCCCGGCCTCGGACCCGTGCAGGGGCCATCGATCTCTACGGAGCGCGTACGGGAGCGTGGCGAGCGTGCGAGTGGCGGTGGTACGCTCGAGTGGTCCACTGGGGTGCCATCCGCTTGGCTAGCGCCCACAGCGCCCGAGAGGCGAGGTAAGCCTGCCTTCGAACCCGGGCGGCGCGGAGGAGCTCGGCAAACTGGCCCCAGCTCGGCGGGGGCGCTCCCGGGACCGTCAGATAGAATTGGAATCGGGCCTCGGCCACATAGCCGCGGCCGGCGGTTTCGGCCGGTTTCCCCTGGGTCATCTCCTCCACGAGCTCCACCGTCCGTTCCTCGCGGGCGAGCCTCTGGGCCTCCGAGGCCCAGCCTCCTTCGTCGATCTCGGCGTGGCTGGCGCTGGAGTGGAAGCGATAGCGCGTCAGGCGGTGAGCCTCGATCCAGAGGGTCCCTTCGCTCGCGAGCGCGGCGAAGAACACGAAGATGTCTGGGCTCGCGTCCACCTGACGGAACCGGTCCGCCACCGCGCGGAGGAGCGAGGTACGCACGCTCATCGCACTGAGGTTCACGCTGACGCCGTTGCGGAAGAAGTCGGGCGTTCGGGCCCTTCGCTCGGAAGCATTCGTCACGGAATAGGAGACCGTCGGCTGCGTGCGGAAGCGACCCCAGTCGGGCAGCGAGTGGCCGCGGCGATCCATCGGCGCGATGGCGTCGTGGACGAACGTCCGCCTCGGATCCTCCCGGAAGAGCCGCGCGATGCGGCAGAGCTTGTCCGGCTCGAACTGATCGTCGTCGTCCAGGAAGCATACGATCTCTCCCTCGCACGCGTCGATGGCGCGGGCAAGCATGGCGCCGATGGCCGGGCTATCGTCCCACAGGATCTTCGTGCCGGGTTCGTCGCGCCGAGCGTCGACGGCGGGGTGCGCGAAGTTCTTGATCACGACCATCTCGTAGTCCGACCGCGGGAGACTCTGGGCGAGCACGGAGGCGACCGCCCCCTCGAGGAACTCGCGGCGATCGAAGGCGGGAATGATCACCGAGATGAACGCCTCCGTCAACGTTCGAACCTCTCCTCGCTTCGGGCGATTCCTGCAGACTAGATCAGCGGATGGCACACGGTACGGTCCCGCGCGTCCGCCGTACCACCACTCTGCACTGGGATCGATCCCACGGGACACGCCCGAGGCATCGATGCGACCCCTCGGATTTAACGGCGCGCCGAGGGAGGTGACCCCCGCTCGCGATAGAGGGGGCGCGCCCTCGGTCCCGGAGCCACCTCGTCCTGGCGGAATCATCAAGCGCCGGGGTCGACTGCCCGCATCGCGGAAGTGCGATGCCAGATCCGAGTGCGATCGCTCCCGAGCTCCCGTCCGGCTCCCTCCGCGAGGGTGGATCGAAGGAACCTTTGATTTCCGTCGTCGTGGGCGCCTATTCCCGAGAGACCTTCGTGCGGGGCGCGGTCCAGTCGATCCTCGACCAGACCCTGGGCCGCGACCAGATCGAGATCGTCGTCACCAAGAACTTTCGCTCCGAGCCTCTCGACGGGTTTCTGCTCCGCAGTGGAGTGATCTCGCTCCTGGACCCGGACCCGCGGATCGGGCCGTGGCTGATGCGCGCGATCCGCAGGACCACGGCTCCGTTGATTGCCTTCCTGG